>CALBVI010000150.1 GCA_937969395.1 uncultured Spongiibacteraceae bacterium
CTTCATTCATCGTTGGCATAAATGATTTTCCGACATTGATATAACTTACTGCCGCTGCGAGCACACTGATCAACGCAACAATATAAAGCACTGAAGGCCTGCGAATTGCCAAATTAAGTAGCCGCTCATAAGTTGGTATCATAAGTCGCATGACTAATGCTTCACGTCGATTTCCCGCTTTCAAAAACATAGCAGCAAACACTGGAATTAACGTAAACGCCAGAAACAGTGCCGAACCAAGAGCAAAAACAATCGCGAGTGCAACGGGTGAAAAGAGCTTGCCTTCTAAACCCTCTAACGTCAGTAGTGGTAAAAATACAAAACAAATAATTAATGTACCTGCAGCGGTAGGCAGTGCTACCTCACACGCCGCACGATAAATAATATGTAGTTTATTGTGACCTTTACTTTCATCTAATCGCTGCACAGCGTTTTCAGTTACGACAATGGCACTGTCGACAATCATACCGATGGCAATCGCCAATCCACCCAAACTCATTAAATTAGCTGAAAGGCCAAATACCCGCATCAGTAAAAAAGTAGCCAGTGCAGAAAAAGGTAATATCATGGTAACCACAAGTGCGGCTCGCCAGTTGCCAAGAAATATAACGAGCAGGATAACCACCAAAACCGTGGCCATAATCAGTGCTTGCGTTACCGTACCAACGGCACTGTTAATGAGATCAGAACGGTTGTAGAACACTTCAATATTAACGCCGTCCGGAAAACTCGGCCGCAGCTCTTCAAGTGCAGCTTCGACACCATTAACAACCATTCGAGCATCGGCACCTTTTAACGCAACCACAATTCCTTCAACAGCCTCCGCACCATCGCGGGTAACAGAACCGTATCGTGTTAATGCGCCCAGTTTTACGTCAGCCAAATCACCAATACGAATGACGCCGGAATCAGTATTGCGTATAACGATGTTAGCAATATCTTGTTCATTCTCCGCCGAACCGAGACTACGCACTACCAGCGCCTCTTCACCATCAGAAATACGACCAGCGCCATCATTGCCATTATTCAACATAACGGCGTTATACAATTGATCGACACTCACTCCAGCATCGGTCATCGCTGTTTCATCAGGAACAATATCAAAGGTACGAACCCGACCGCCTAAGGAGTTAACATCAGCAACACCGGGCAATGTTCGCAACCGAGGTCGAATAACCCAATCCAGTAAAGAGCGACGCTCCTCTAGCGATAAATCACCACCTTCAATGGTAAACATGAATAATTCTGATAGTGCCGTCGATATTGGCGCCAGCCCGCCTTCAACCGTAGCCGGCAAAGTATCGCTAACCGTTGTTAGACGCTCCGATACTTGCTGGCGAGCCCAATAGACATCTGTGCCCTCTTCAAAATCAATCGTAATATCGGCAATCGCATACTTTGCTGTTGCACGCATAACCGATTGATTAGGAATACCCAACAATTCCATTTCTAGCGGTCTAACAACCCTTGCTTCCACCTCTTCCGGCGTCATCCCCGGCGCCTTCATAATCAATTTAACTTGAGTAGGTGCAATTTCTGGGAAAGCATCAATAGGCAAAAGTGATGCAGACCAAGCACCCGCTAAAGCAAGCAAGAAAGCGGCACCTAAAATAAAAGAACGCTGACTCAGCGAAAAACCAATTATCCGATCAAGCATCTTCTCTAGCCTCCCGCTGCTATATTTTTCAACGCAGCAAGGCCTGAAACAGCAACCGCAGCACCAACTGACAAATCACCTGTCACCGCCACTAAATTACGTGACTGTGCTTGAATAGTAACTAGAACCGCTCTAAAACCTGCAGCCGTTTTAACAAACACATACACGTCATTATTGATTCTTACAATCGATCTAGCAGGAACCACTAACACATCATTACTGGTTGCTGCAGGGAAAAAAGTCATCGACACCAACTGGCCAATGCGCCAACGTTCTTCGATTGGTAAATCAACAAGAATTTCAACGGAACGGGAGAGCGAATCAATTTCAGGATCAATAGCGACAACAACACCAGGACTAGAACTGTGATCAGTAACAACACTATCGCCAACAGTGACTTGCAACGCCTTGGTTTCAGGCAACTGTACTCTTGCCCAATACTTATTACCCTCGAACAACGTAATAAGAGACTGTGATCCAATCACAGATTCACCAGACTCAGCTGAAACATGAGTAACAATACCTCCAGAGGGTGCGGTTACGATAAATTTTCCCGCACCTGACGCTTTCTTTAAGTCGGATAGTTGGCCTGCTATCGCATTAAAATCAACCCGAGCAGAATGAGCCTCATGCTCCGCCTCATCCACTTCTTCTTTCGAGCGCAATCCTATTTGACCAAGCTCGATAGCACGCAACGCAAGCTCTTTGGTGTGTGCAGCAGTAAAACGTTGATTTTCTAATGCCGCATAAGCACTTGAATAATTTGGACTCTGGAGTAACGCGATATCTTGACCCGCGATGACCTTCATCCCAGGCAAGACTAATGGCTCGACCATAATCGCATCAAAAGGAACGGCGACTGTATGAGACATCCCCGGTGGTGCAATAACCACACCTGTAGCCGATGCATTACTAATAGCAGCGTCTGAAAGAACGACATCGGTTTCAATACCCAACGCAGCCATATTCGCGGCAGAGACACTGATATCCGACTGAGCAACCGTATACATGGAAGAATATAGCGAGAACGCTATAACGAAAGCGCGTGGTAAAAGTTGGCGCATGATGGCTCCTATAGATAAATCAATTATGACCTTACTCTATAGGGGGACTCTGACATGAACCTGACGACCTAACCTCAATACCGTTAACACGTTTATTTATTGCGGCTAAATGTTAATTTTTGTAAAGGGGCTTACGATGTTTAACAAAGCTATAATTCTAAAATTTTAGAGATAAAGCAGAATGCTCTGGCATACATGTGATGAGTTCACCGCCGTGCGCAGCAACAATTCTGTCTGCTATAGCCAAACCTAAACCGGCTGTTCCACCTGGTGCATGATCTGCGCGTACACCACGTGCTTTTAATTTTTCAAGCGACTCACACGTTAAACCACCTCCGCCGTCAGTTACGGTAAATTGTGGACCAGGCCCAGCAATTATTGTGACCCCCTCTCCCTTCGGTGTAGCGCGTAAGGCATTGACTATTATTGTTCTAAGCGCAGCTCCAACAGCCTCTTCCAAACCCATAAAACTACTAGGTGAATCTTCTTCAAAAGAAAGTGTTTTACCGTTATTAATTGCTGACGGTGCAAGTTCCGCGACCAATTTTCGTCCCATATCACTAAGGTCAATACTGGTTTTTCGGTCATTCATATTGGGCGAATTACTTCTTGCCAACACTAACAGCTGATCAATCATATCTGAGAGAGTGCTCATCTGCTCACCCATTCGACCAGCGTCGGCTGCGGGTAATTTATCTAGTTCAAGTGCAAGAATCGCAAGCGGGGTTTTCAATTCATGAGCAGCGTCGGCTGCGAATGCTTCCTGCCGTCGTGCATGATCGTCTAATCTGGCCACTAAATGATTTACCGCTTCAACAAAGGGGCGTACCTCTGAAGGTAATTCTTGCACCGGAGTTTGATAGGCCTTGAGAGAATCTGCAGCAAATAATGCTTCTTTTGAAGCAGCAGTTAATTTCATTTCGACCCGCCGAA
>CALBVI010000151.1 GCA_937969395.1 uncultured Spongiibacteraceae bacterium
ACTGGAATGTTCCAACTTATCAGGGACCCCCAGTACCTTTTACGACGAATCGCACAGCTTTAAATGAAGGCGATATTGAAATGCAAGGTATTGAATTCGAAGGTACTTACCGTGTAAGCGAGAACTTTAGTGTCCGTGCAACAGCTAGCTACTTAGATGCTAGCTATGGTGATTACTGCAGCATACAGCTTGTTGACACTACATTAATTGACGAATCAGAAATAACTCGCAGTTCTAATGATGCTTATGATTGCTATGATGTTGAGGGGCTAGATGTTGCTCAGCAGCCAGCATGGAGCGGCTCATTAAGCCCTAGTTATAATGACGAGCTTGGTGGTAATGGTTTACGTTGGAACACGCGTGCTGATATTCGCTATGAAAGTTCAGAGTTTCTTGATCAAGGTAATGTAATGAAATCTGAAGCAGTGACTACGGTGAATGTCTCTGCAGGTATTTCATCGGAAAGCTGGGATGTAACTTTATACGTTAATAACTTAACAGATAATGACACACCTCTACGTTATGCTTCTGCTACTGACTACAGTATAGATAATTCAGTTGATAGTACTGATGGCTTGTTAACGGCCACTGGAACAGACTTTGACAGGAACTACTATATTACGCCTAGACAGCAGCGCACTATTGGTTTGCGTGCTAGTTACAATTTTTAAGTTGTAACCAGTAATTTAAAAACCCCCTTAATCTTTGGTTAAGGGGGTTTTTTTGTCTCATTGAAGTTACGATGAAGGCGGCGAGTAACCATATCTCTCATTGTAGATTGTGAGTACTTAGGTATAGGCGTATTGTCATTTAGTAACGGCTGAATATAGCTAGGACAACTGTGAGTTGTTGATTTTATGCATGCTCATGCTAGCTTATCGTGGATGGTTTGAATCGATATTTTAGTGTTGTTACTTAGTGATAGAGGTAATAGCGATCGGTAAAAGGGCAAGAGGTATTGCTGAAAAAAAGTGAGTAGTTGCTGGGCACTCATCAAAGTCCCCAGCGTTTAAAGGCTACCGCCCGCCGCGTCCGCCTTCAGGTGGGTTGGGGGGCATACAAGGATTAACATCGGTTGTAGGGTCACAAACATACACGCCACTTATATATTGCTCCCATTTTTCCATGTCTCTCTTAGATGGCTCGTATTTCCAAGTCTTAGTCGCAATATACAGTTTTTCATTACCTAAAATAACTTTGTTAAGTAGCGTATAAACTGAGTTATCAGCTGACTCGCATTGCTCCATCCAAAAACTCATGGAATAGCCATTCTCAGCTTCTTGCTTAAGCAATTTTTCTGTGAAATTCGGGCAACCCTTAGCTGTATTTTGTGTTTTTAGTTGGTAAACCTGTTTGGAGTCAGTGACGCCAGCCGTACTATTAAAATGGTCAAATTGTAAGGCTTCTTTCCAGTCAGAGGGTTCTTGGCCGGTAGGGAAGATATACGTTGCGATTTTGGCGTCTGTTTTGCTCTGATAGGGGTACCATTTAGCGGGTATCTGGTAGATAAAGGATTCTACATCGACATTAGGTATAAAAGGCTTAGCCTCTTGGCCGCCGCCCATACCTCCTTGTGCTTGCGCGTTACTAAGGGCAAATGAAAAAAGACTTAGCAGAATTAAGAACCGGGCCATAATGTTTCCTCTTTTTATATTATTTAAGCTAGTTAGCATAGCCATCTGCCTTGGCAGTTTTAAATTTGCAGCAATCTAGATATTTTGGCTTCGTAGCTAATCGTGTGGTCGGACTCGACATTTAAGAACGATCATGCAATTTATCATAAAGGTTTAATGTAATCTCTAATATGGTATTAGGAATACACAATTGCTGATAAATTCCACAATGTAAGATAACTAACAATAGTGTCTATATAATGAAGGAGTTATGGGGCTAGCATTTAAGGTATGAAAAAGTGTTGATAATATGCTTTTTATAATACAATAAACAACAAAATTAATTATTAAACTATAATATTGATATATAATGCCCGCTGCGACAGCTATCTATATCGCCTATAGCTACAATCATTAAACTTTGATGGCAGTCTTTATAAATAACGCTTTTTCAAATTTCACCTCTAAAGGAAGAACATGCCAGCAGAATTTATAGATGGCCTCATGCTTGTGTTGCAGTGGAAGACACTGGGATTACTCATGCTTGGCGTTTTGTTCGGTATTTTCCTTGGTGTGATTCCCGGCATCGGCGTTATTGTTGGTATGGTCGTATTGTTACCATTCACCTTTGGATTAGACCCCGTATCCGCTTTTGCTCTGCTGTTAGGTATGTATGCTGTAACGTCGACCAGCGATACTATTTCATCTGTTATGTTAGGTGTGCCAGGCACATCCGCTTCCCAAGCTACCATTCTTGATGGTTACCCGCTTGCGCAAAGTGGGCAGGCAGGCAGAGCGCTGGGTGCAGCTTTTACTGTGTCAGCCTTTGGTGGTATTTTTGGAGCTTTAGTGCTGGCGCTTTCATTGCCATTAATTAAGCCTATTATTCAATCGTTTAGCTCGCCAGAAATCTTCATGTTAGGTGTTTTAGGACTCACTATGGTTGGGGCGTTAAGTGGTGGTTCGGTATTAAAAGGCCTAGCTGTCGCAGCTTTAGGTTTAATGATGTCGACCATTGGTTACTCAGATTCTGGTGCGATACCTCGTTACTATTTCGAAATGGATTATTTAATTGATGGCTTACCGTTAATCCCAGTAGTACTTGGCTTGTTTGCGTTGCCCGAATTAATGGAATTAGCCATTCGAAACAGGTCTATTTCAGCAGTAAGCCAGAAAGATGTTGAGGGTGGCGGTGTTATAGATGGCGTTAAAGATGTATTTAAGCACTGGTGGTTAGCACTGCGTTGCGCGACGATTGGTACTTATATAGGTATGTTGCCAGGGTTGGGTGCTTCGATTGTCGATTGGCTTGCCTATGGCCATGCGGTGCAATCGGCGAAAGACAGTTCGAAATTTGGTCATGGTGATATTCGAGGTGTTATCGCACCGGAAGCAGCTAACAATGCAACACGTGGTGGCTCATTAATCCCGACGGTTGCGTTTGGTGTGCCAGGGAGCCTTGGTGCAGCGATTTTATTAGGCGCCTTATTAATTGTTGGCTTGAAACCCGGTCCAGAGATGTTGACCACTGAGTTAAGCACAACATTTAGTATGGTTTGGTCGATTGCGATTGCGAATGTTTTTGCGACTATTTTGCTGCTGTGTGGTGCTCGCTATGTAGTGAAAGTTGCCTTTTTACCCGGCCACATGATTGTCCCAACGATTATTATGTTTGTGTTTATGGGGGCCTGGTTAGGCGGTGGTGATTTAGGTGACTGGATTGTCTGTATCATTATGGCTGTCGTGGGTTTTTGTATGAAGCGCGGTGGTTGGCCAAGACCACCTTTAGTACTCGCTCTCGTATTAGGCAGCATTATGGAAAATGCCTATTTGTTGACGCACCGAGTTTACGACGGTCTTGAGTGGTTAGAGCGCCCAATCGTAATGGTCATTGCGGCTATTATAATTTTTACGCTGTTATATGTTATACGAGGCATTATTCG
>CALBVI010000152.1 GCA_937969395.1 uncultured Spongiibacteraceae bacterium
TTATTGCGCCATCAGAAGCATCAGCAAACCTGTCACGTTTCGACGGTGTTCGCTATGGCCACCGCTGCAAGGATCCCGAAGACTTATTCGATCTTTACACCCGCACCCGCGAAGAAGGCTTTGGCGAAGAAGTAAAACGCAGAATTCTTGTCGGTACCTATGCATTGTCAGCAGGCTTCTACGACGCCTATTACAAAAAAGCGCAACAAATTCGCCGACTGATTAAAAATGACTTTATCGATGCCTTCAAAGACGTCGATGTCATTATGGGGCCAACCGTACCGAATCCCGCTTTTAAGCTTGGCGAAAAATCGAATGACCCCGTCGCCATGTATCTTGAAGATATTTACACTATTTCCACCAACTTAGCGGGGCTACCGGGCATGTCTATCCCCGCCGGATTCGCTAACGGCAAGCCCGCCGGCTTACAGCTCATTGGTAATTACTTTGACGAAGCTAAACTGTTAAACCTTGCTCACCGCTTCCAACAAGTGACTGACTGGCATCAACAGCAACCCGATCAATCACAACTCATCATTAATTCAAAGGCGGAGGGCTAAATAATGGAATGGGAAACCGTCATCGGATTAGAAGTACACGTACAACTAGCCACTAAAACTAAAATTTTTTCCGGCAGCAGCACAGCCTTTGGCTCTGCACCTAACACCCAAGCTAATGCTGTTGATTTAGCCATGCCAGGGACATTACCGGTTTTTAACGAACAAGCGCAGCGCTATGCGATTATGTTTGGCTTAGGCATCGATGCTGAAATTGCTACCCGCTCAGTGTTTGATCGTAAGAATTATTTTTACCCCGACTCACCGAAGGGCTACCAAACAACGCAAATGGACCACCCCATTGTTGGCGCGGGCGAAATTGACATAACATTAAAAGATGGCAGCAGTAAAAGCATTCGTATTCATCATGCCCACTTAGAAGAAGATGCCGGAAAGTCCTTGCACGAAGGGCTTGGTGCTATCAGCCATGACTGCTCAGGTATTGACTTAAACCGCGCAGGTACTCCGCTAATAGAAATCGTCTCTGAACCCGATATGCGCAACTCAGAAGAAGCCGTCGAATTTGCCAAAAAATTACAATCGATCGTTACTTCGCTAGGCATCTCTGACGGCAATATGTCGCAGGGTTCAATGCGCTTTGACGTTAATATTTCTGTACGACCTAAAGGCCAAGAGGAATATGGGACTCGCACTGAAACCAAAAACCTCAACTCCTTTAAGTTTATGGAAGAAGCTATCGCCCTAGAAGTCGAACGTCAAATTGAAGTTTTAGAAGATGGCGGTAGCATCGCACAGGAAACTCGACTCTATAACGCTGACACTAAAACGGCGCGTTCTATGCGTAGCAAAGAAGAAGCTAACGACTATCGTTATTTTCCCTGCCCCGATTTGTTACCCGTAGAGATTGATCAAAGCTATATTGAAGAGTTACGCAAGAACTTGCCGGAGCTTCCTCTCGCTCGTCAACAGCGCTTTATCAAGGACTATAATTTATCGGAATACGATGCCGGCATTTTAAGTGGCGATCGCGATAGCGCCATCTACTTTGAAAAAACCACCTCAGCTTGCGGCGATGCCAAACTTGCCGCTAACTGGATCATCGTAGAAATATCAGCGCGCCTGAACGACACAGAAAGTGATATTGAAACCATTGATCAAGCACCTGTGAATGCTGAAGATTTAGCCGGTTTAATCACTAGAATCAAAGACAATACGATTTCTGGAAAAATTGCCAAACAAGTCTTCGAAGCCATGTGGAACGGCGAAGGCAATGCTGACGCGGTGATAGAAGCCAAAGGTCTTAAGCAAAACTCTGACAGCGGCGCACTAGAAACCATGGTCGATGAGGTTATTGCTAACAACCCCGATCAAGTGAATAACTACCGCAATGCCGATGCCGACAAACGCAAAAAGATGACCGGCTTTTTTGTCGGTCAAATCATGAAAGCGTCAAAAGGTCAGGCTAACCCAGGCATGGTCAATAAAATATTGATGCAAAAACTCAACGCATAAATTATTAAACACATAAACCTTTTAAATATATAAAGAAGACAGGTAACACGACAATGGCATTAAAAAAAGATAAAGAAAAAGTTCTCGATGAAGTTTGGACTACCGAGCGAGTAAGAGATTTTTTAGACGTAAAACCAGCCGACGAAGTTGAAGCGGACTTTCACGTATTACTTAAAGCCTATCAATCTATGCGCTTAGAAAACTTTGAAGAATTCGTCGCTATGCTTATTGCTGAAGGCCGAAGCATTAGCGCAAAAGGTCCCGAAGGACAAACCGCGCTTAGCATTATAAAAGAGCACAAGGCATCAACAGCTTATGTAGCTATTTTAGAAAGCAATGGTGCCGAGTAATCTCATTAGCTGACACCATAGCCACGATAACCGCGCCACTATGTTTTATTCACTGAATAATTTAGTAGCGCGGAGCAACTTACAGTCGATGTACAGCCCACACCTAGCGAGCTCACATGGAACGCGCCACCAAACGCAAATTTGATGCAATGATGATTTGCTCACAAACTGGCACCCCCGCTGACGTTACCTTCCACAGCAAAGAGCCAATGATTAACGTCGTTTTTAGTCCAGAGCTAGAAGCAAGCTTAAATTGTAACGGCAGAGCAGATCGCTTAAAAAAACTACCCACTGACGTCGCTTTAGCGGACGGCACTTTACTGGTATTTGATGACATATGGACAATCAATATCATGCCACCGGAAAAACTCACCCCAAAAGCATTAGCATCAGCTGACTTAACCGAAGGGGACAAACCACTAAATAACGAAGGTTTAACTTTACGAAAAATAATTAGCCAAACGTATCACTGCAAAAACAAAGAGCAGGAAGACTTTTATTTACGTCGCGCACTGGCGCTATAAGATATATTCGACGGCAAAACCGATAATTTCAATCTATGGGGTGGGCTACAAATTTACCGAATAAAAATCAATAGCTATTAATCAAATTCAATACTTTATTAATTGTATTTAAATTTCTTCCTGTAGATTTAACCCCCAAACACGCTTCAATATTTTTAACTAATTTTGATCTACCTATACCATCCGGTGCGTGTAGATAGAAGACATTGCCAATCAAACTGCACTGTTCTGTACCCGAAATCAATTGTTCTATTTTGTCGTTATTGAGACCAGCCTTAGCCATACAAAAATAGCAATGGACTAACTTCCCCTCTTTAGAGGAATAAGGATTGTTTTTCACACAAAGAGCAAACGCATCTTCATCCAACAAAATGACTTCCGGCCTAAAACCAAATCCAGTTTCAACTTCATTCGCAATATCGACAGTAATAGGCTGATCGGTTTGAAAAACAACATTGCCGGTTTGTATATATGTTTTTATATTTTTCAGACCACAGCTATCCAACAATGAAACCAAAGGTTTCATGGGCAATATATTATTGCCTCCAACATTAATCGCCCGAAACAGAGCAACATAGGTTTTCATTATTTCATCCTTATATAACAATATCGCATAGTAGCTTATGCTCTATTATTTGACGACAAGACTTTAAAAAAGCACGAGCAATAAAAAAGGCAGCCTTAGCTGCCTTTTTTATTGCTCTATTTATTGATCTATCTATTTATTGGTCTACCTGTTTATTGACCAATCCATTTCTAAATCGGCTCAATATAGTCATCCATTAACTCAATACAAGAATAATCTTCAAAAGGCGTGTTAGAGATATAAACAACATCTTCACCTGTATAAGCTCCTGTAAAGTTTTTTGAATCTACAGCAGAATACTTTCGCGTCAAGCTATTGTCTTCGGCTTTGTATGTAAAAGTCTCAGTCGCATGGAGCTGATCACTGTAAATAAAGTTAGCCGATATGTAGCCGTCGTTAGCGAAACCAATG
>CALBVI010000153.1 GCA_937969395.1 uncultured Spongiibacteraceae bacterium
GTAATAGCAGACAAGGCTAGTACGCTCCAAAATATTAAGCTGATGACGCTATCAGAACTCCATACACTTAACGCAATAACTGCAATAATGTTTAAGCCTAATAAACCATTACGTAAAAGATAAGTTTTACCAAATGTACTGCGTTGAACATAATGCGAGGCTGCACCTTCGTGTTCGGCTTGAATTAAATCACGATGATGAAAACTTAATCCAATCGCTTCTAAAACCATACCGGTAATCATTAACGCTCCAAGGAAAGGCAGTAAGCTTATTACTGATCCACCACTTAGCAACATAATAGGTAGGCTGAGTACGGCAATTAATAAAGCGCCAAGGTTTAACATTGTGCCAAAAAAGGTTGCAGCGGTATGCCAGTGATCCCAGAACGGACGTGCCTTAATTCGATAGCAGCGGTACATATAGTAAAGCGCAATGAGACCGGCCGGAATAGCTAAGCCACCAAATATTGCCGCCACTATTGCACTGATAGCGCTGTAATCAGCTAGTGCTGGAAACCATTCTTGTGCTAGTGGGATGTTGGGAATAGATGCTAACGCATGAAAACCAACAAAGCCCATAAAAACAACAATGCCTAAACCTTCGCGGGCGACAGGTGAATGACGTAAGTTATTAAAGCCGCGATAAAAACGCATCGGCTTGCCTAGGTGAACCGTCGACATTAATAGCCCGAGAGACACTAATCCCAATGCTGCCGCTAATACGACGATATAGCTATTAGAATTAACCAGATTGGTAACTGTGGTAACACCAGCAATGTTTGCAATAAACAAACTAATAAAGGCACCAATGGCTGCTTGAATGCTGAGGGTGAAAATGACTAATGGGTTTTCACGGCTGCTTAGACGCTCTAAATTCCAAGATTTTTTCTCGCTAACTTTTTTGTCAACAACCGTTTTATAGTTGCCGGTTTTATCATCTTTTTTGTATTTAATCGGCATGGAGTCAGTACGAGTAACTTCTCGCGGCATCGACTTAGATTGTTCAAAGCGAATATTAGGTTGGGTGATTTCCGGTGAAGGAAAACCAGGAATAGATGTTTCAATTTGATCGCGGTTTTCAGGAGTATCTTCAACTACACCAAAGTTCAATGCATTGCCCAAACAGGCGGAAACACAAGCCGGCTTTAAACCGACTTCAAGGCGATCGACACACATATTACATTTTTGCACTTGCCCTTCAACGGGATCAAGTTGCGGCGCGTTATAAGGACAAACCCAAGTGCAGTAACCGCAGCCAAAACAGATATCAGGATCTTGAATAACCGCGCCAAATTCTTCGTGCTTGGTATAGGCGCGAGTAGGGCAGCCTTTTAAGCATACTGGATCATCGCAGTGATTACAGGCCATCGAAATATTCATGCGGGTATAGTCGGGGTAAGTACCACCTTCAACGTATCCCACAGAACGAAAACTTAAGTGCGGTGGTAAATCATTTTTTTCACTACAAGCTGATTCGCAGGCATGACAACCAATACAGTTGTCAGCAGTAAAGTGAAACGCGTGTTGTTTATTGCGATTAGGATTGATACCAATTTCATCAACGCCATTAATATTAAGGCTTTTACTGGCTTCTAATTCCACCAGTTCAATTAAGTTGCCATAGCGATTTTTTTCGCCGCAATTGCCACGTTCAGTATCCGGTAGCATGGCATAGTCGGGTTCATTGTCTCGCAGTGGAAACAATGTTTCTGATGGGCGCTTTTTTTCAATAGCGTCAAAAACGTCAAAGCTTTTTGGATCAAATTGATTAACAGTCATAGGAGTATCTTTTAAAAGGCTCGCATTTCGACATTTAATTTTGCCGCTTCGTTTTGATCAGTTTTTTCTATACGCACTGCAGATTGTTTAAAGGCAGGTTGGCGTGAATGAGGATCTAACAAGCCTAGTGACAATCGGTTTACACAGTCGTGGTAGTGAAAAGGGATAAATACCATGTTGTACGGTACGCGCTGTGTTAACTGCGCCATCACGACTGCGTCACCGCGAGGTGATACCAGTCGCACATATTCCATTTGCTGAATACCGAGTTCGGCAGCGGCATCAGGATTAATTTCCATGTAAGGCGTCGGGCTAAATTTATTACAGTTACCAACTTTTCCGGTACGGGTACGAGTATGAAAGTGTTCAACAACACGGCCGCTGTTTAGCCAAAAAGGGAAGTCAGCACTGGGTCGCTCATTGTTATCAATAAACTCCATGGACATTAGTTTTGCCTTGCCATCAGGGTATTGAAATTTACCATCGGTATAGAGTCGAGCATCACCAGTGTCATCGCCTTCACGCATCGGCCATTGAATACCGCGCTGCTTGAGAATCTTTTCGTAGCTCATGCCGCTAATATTTAGCATGCGCGGATCACCGTTAAGTCCTGCAGTAGCAACCGTTTTATCATCGCCCTGAGACAGTGCTTTCATTTCGTTAAACACATCTTCGCTATCGTCAGGAAAGTTCATTGACTTGCTGGCATCCCAGCGTTTAGCTAATTGATTGAAAATCCACAAGTCAGGTTTTGAGTTGGCTAATGAAGGTTTAACTGGGGTGACTAAATTAACGCGGCGTTCAGTATTGGTAAAACAGCCTGATTTTTCCGCCCAGACAGAAGCCGGTAAAAATACATGGGCGTATTGATTAGCTTCAACATCTTCATAAGAATCCTGCACAACGCAGAATTCTAATTTCTCCATAATTTTACGAATACGACCGGTATCAGCCATTGAAGTCATTGGGTTGGTTGCAACCAACCACAGCGCTTTAATTTGTCCGGTCTCTATTGCCGGAAAAATATCGGTCATAAACATACCGCGTTTCTTTGGAAAAAATTCAGGATCAACGCCCCAAAATTTACCGATCTCTTCACGGTGCTGTTCATTCTCTAATACACGATAGCCCGGTAAACCAGAGCAAGCTGACCACTCACGTGTACCCATAGCATTACATTGACCGGTAATCGACAAGGATGTGCCGCCGGGTTTACCGATGTTGCCAGTAATTAAATTAAGGTTGTTGATACCACAGACGCCATCTGAACCATGAGTACTTTGGTTGATACCCATGGTCCAAATCGACATGGCTGCACCTGCGTTAGCGTAGATGCGAGCAACGTGACGAATAGTGTCTTCATTGATGCCGGTAATAGCGGCGGCTGTAGTTGGGTCGTAGCGTTCTACTAATTCAGAAAAGTCGTCTGCGCCATTACAGTGGGCGTCAATATAGGCGCGATCTTCTAAGCCTTCTTTTAAAATGACATGAGCTAAGGCGTTAAGTAGTACTAAATCTGTTCCGGGTTTAATTGGCAAATGAATGTCAGCAAATTGTGCGAACATAGTGACGCGAGGGTCAATAACAATAATGGGAAACTTACGTTTCTCTAAAGCTTCTTTTAAGCGCCAGTAAATAATAGGGTGTTGCTCTGGTAGATTGGAGCCAAATGCTAATAGGCATTCGGTGTCTTCGAAATCATCGTAGCAACCGGGAGGGCCGTCAGAACCAAACGATCTTTTATAACCAGAAACCGCAGAGGCCATACACAGTGTTGTATTGCCGTCGTAATTATTAGTGCCGATTAAACCGCGGGTTAATTTACCGAGGGTATAAAATTCTTCAGTTAAAATTTGTCCGGTAGAAACAACGGCTACAGAGTCAGGACCATACTTTTCTTGAATACGTTTAAATTCTGCAGCTGTTTTATCGAGCGCACTATCCCAGTCAGTTTTTTGCCAGTCGTTGTAAGTGTGATCGCGAATAAGCGGATCAGTACCACGACCGGGCGCTTCAAAAATAGCTGCTTCGGTTATCCCCTTGATGCAAAGCTTGCCCTTATTAACGGGGGCATCGGCGACACCGCGAGTAGTTACGGCGGCACCTTCTTTGTTAATACCAACTTCAATAGAACAGCCGGTAGAGCAATATCCGCAGGTAGCATATTTCCATTCAACAACCCCTTTGTCAGGTAGCTTGATAGGATTTTTTTTTACGACGGCCAAATAACATTAAATATCTACTCTAATAAAATGGTATGTTTTCGTGATAAACAATGGGTTTTATATTAGGCAGATAACTGCACTACGTTGTTTTCGATTCTAACCTGCCATGTTTTTAATTTAGTCTCTTCATCTTCAATACACTGACCGGTTTTTAAACAAAAATGCTGTTTGTAAATAGGTGATGCGACGACGATGTTGTCAGATAAAGAGCCAACAATACCGCGGGATATGACATTGGCTTTTGAAAACGGGTCGTGGTTTTCAATGGCGTAAACTTCATCGTTACCGCTATTGTCGATTCGAAAAATAGCCACTTGTTCGTTATCAACTAAAGCGCAGCAGCCAGAGTTAGGGACAATGCTGTCGAGCTGACAAATATCTAACCAGTTTTTGTTGGTACTCATTTCTATCTCCTAAGACTTGTTCTTATAGTGTCAGCTTTACGCAATTTCTTGTGCTGGAATTAACTCTGCAAGTTCTGCTTCATTAGCAGGGCGTATTTGCTGACGCTCTTGAACAAAGACAATATTGCTGTCGCTTTCTGGGCTATTAACAAAGTGATCGAAGCGTTTAACTTTTTCGCTGTCTGCAATGGTTGTTTTCCATTCACATTGGTAGGTGTCAACGATGTGCTGCATTTCCGCTTCTAGTTCTGCACAGATACCAAGCTTGTCTTCGATAATGACTGATTGCAGATAATCCAAACCGCCTTCCATATTGTCCATCCAAACTGAGGTGCGCTGTAAGCGGTCTGCAGTGTGTGTATAGAACATATAAAAGCGGTCGATATATTTAACCATGGTGTCGTAGTCAAGGTCGGTAGCAAATAAATCAGCGTGGCGAGGCTTCATGCCACCATTGCCACATAGGTATAAGTTGTAACCATTTTCTGTGGCGATAATACCGACGTCTTTAGATTGTGCTTCGGCACACTCACGGGTACAGCCAGATACCGCCATCTTAACTTTGTGCGGTGTACGTAAACCTTTGTATCTGTCTTCTAATTGAATAGCTGCACCGACAGAATCTTGTACGCCATAGCGACACCAGGTTGAACCAACGCAGGACTTAACCGTACGTAAAGATTTTCCGTAGGCGTGACCTGTTTCAAAACCAGCTTCGACCAATTCCTTCCAGATAGGAGGCAATTGCTCTGCTCTGGCACCAAACAAATCGACACGCTGGCCGCCGGTTATTTTTGTATACAGGTCGTATTTTTTAGCGACTTGACCGAGAACGATTAATTTATCAGGCGTAATTTCTCCGCCAGCGATACGTGGTACCACAGAATAAGTACCGTTCTTTTGCATGTTCGCCATGTAGTAATCGTTAGTGTCTTGTAATACGCGGTGCTTATCTTCAAGAATGTAATCGTTCCAGCAGCTAGCGAAAATAGAGCCAGCGGTTGGCTTACAAATATCACAGCCTTTACCTGATCCATGTTTTGCAATCAGTTCATCAAAGCTTGTGATTTTACCAACGCGAATTAAGCTGTATAAATCTTGGCGGGTATAAGGAAAGTGCTCACACAAATCTGTATTCACTTCATAGCCTAAGCTGGCTAACTCGCTGTTCATGATTTGCGTAGTAAGAACGGTACAACCACCGCAGCCAGTAGCAGCTTTGGTACTGTCTTTCAAAGCGCCTAATGTGTTATCACCGTTGGCGATTGCAGTAATCAAATCACCCTTGGTGACGTTGTTACATGAACAAATAACTGCGGAGTCAGGTAATGCGTCAGGGCCCAGTAGCGAACCACCACCTTCAACGTTGGGTAGAATAATGCTGTCAGGATTCTCTGGTAGCTCGATACCGTTTAATGCTAATTGTAATAAGTTACCGTAGTCATCAGCGTCGCCGATTAACACTGCACCTAATAACAACTTGCGGTCTTCGCTAAC
>CALBVI010000154.1 GCA_937969395.1 uncultured Spongiibacteraceae bacterium
GTCCATCGTTGCCGAGAACAATAAGTTTTGACGCGTATCAGGTAGGCGATGGATGATTTTATCAATGTCATCAATAAAGCCCATATCGACCATTCTGTCAGCTTCATCTAATACCAGCACTTCCAACTCATCAAAGTACAATGCCCGCTGATGAGCAAGATCGAGCAGCCTGCCTGGTGTGGCAACTAAGATATCTGCGCCATCAATTAAACGCTGCTTTTGTGGCTCTGAATCAACGCCACCGTAGACAGCCATCGAGCTTAGGTTTAAATGTTTGCTGTATTGCGCAATATTAGCCTCAATTTGTACCGCCAGCTCTCGGGTAGGTGTAAGAATGAGCGCACGTATACGCTTACCACGCAGCTTACGCTCCTTATTAAACATCTCTAAAATAGGCAGCACAAAAGAAGCTGTTTTACCGGTCCCTGTCTGGGCAGTGGCAATTAAATCTTTACCTGCAAGAATAACGGGGATGGCTTGTTTTTGGATGGGTGTTGGCGCTGAATAACCGAGGTCATCAATCGCTCGTAAAATAGGATCACACAACCCAAGATTTGAAAATGGCATAAAGGCTCAGATAGATAGTCAATAGGGAGAGAAGACGCAAGTATAACAGCGCGGCCTATTCGGTAATAGGTGAATTAAGTTTAGCTTGTTAGCTGTATTTTATACTCAACTATAATTCAGGTAATCATCACTGTAACAAGTTAATACCTATAGTCTGCATGATAAGTACCTGCTCTATTCACTAATTGAGAACATGATGTTTTTGAATAAACTAAGGAGGCGCTGCTTCAATTAATTAATTGAATAAGCAACTTCACTTAAGTCATCAAATATATTCTCGATTACCGGTATTAACTTTACCGTGTAAGCCCCTAGCCCCGTTATCGAATATAGAAACACAAGCTTAATATCAGTAAAACTATCTAATTCCGGCCCTGCTCAGCTCCTACAACACCGCTAACCCGCACTTATCTCAAATACCGTGACGCCTGCTTGTTAATGTATTTGCAATATATTAGATTTAAGCCGTTTGCCTTTTTGTGATCGTTCTGCGCTGTAAAATGAAAAGCTAACCTAAACCCTTTGTTCTGGAGACTAAGAATGTCAGCCATGATTTATAAGAAGCAAATTTGCAGATATCTTGCAGCTTTTCTGTTAATCGGCTTTGCTTGTTTCTCGGCACCATTGATAGCCGCTGATACAACACCTCTTAAAGAACAGAATAAAGCCATTGTCTGGAAGTATCTAAATTCTATTGGCACCAAGGATCAGGACTCTGTCGCAGCCAAAACATTTTCAAAAAACTATCGTGAAATTCGGGCGGAATTTGAAAACCTTTATTACAACACTCAAGAATCCAAATTAGCTCAAAGTGCAGAACCGCTCAGCCAAGCAATTCCAGACCGTAAAGATGAGATTGAATTGCTTATAAGCGAGGGAAATACCGTTGTTGTTCAATATCGTATTACCGGAACGCATATGGGAAACCTATACGGTATTCCGGCCACCGGAAAAACTTTTAATATCGATTCATTTTCTATCTATAACTTAGTTGATGGCAAGATAGTTGATGGTTGGCATATGTCTGATGAAATAGCATTACTACGTCAATTGGGAACTCCGATGCCCGCTCGAGAAGATGGCCAATATAGAATTCCTCCCACGGGTGGCGAAACAGCCATTGCTGCAGATGACATACTCGCGACCTTACTGGCGAATCCTGAAGACTCCAGAGAATATAGAAATAAACTAAACGTCGCGTCGCGCAAGGCGAACAATCCTCCTCCAGGTTATATGAAAAAATCTGAAGGACTGTCTTACGACAAGAGCTTACGAAAAGGATTTCAGCACCTTACCGATATCGGAAACGAAACCAACCAGTCACATCTTTCTTTTGGCCTTGCTTTTTCAGACAGAGTTGATCGATTAGACTACTTTCTTGTTGACGGTGATTGGATATTTATTCGGTTTCGACTGACAGCTGTTAATACGCAAAGTTTATTTGGGCTACCGCCTACCAACGCCCCTGTCGATGCCTGGGAACTAGCCATTATGAAGTTTGATGATGAGCGATGGCGAACTGCTTGGTGGTTTGGTGATGATCAATCGATGTTGATGCAGTTAGGCGGCCCGCAAAGTTTTTGGTTTCCACCGAAGAGTTAGCGGCTACGCTTTTACTTTTATCGATTTCATATTAATAGAAGCTTGGCCTCTAGCATTGAACCCATCGGTACCTGCCGTTTGATAATAGACTAATGCAAGATTTTTAAAGTATCGACTCTACGTCTTCAGGGGCATAAACAAAAAACGTATTTTTACCTAAGGCCTTTGCCTTGTATAAAGCTTTGTCTGCATTCTGCATTAACAGCTCCATATTATCCTCACTATCATAGGGCTGCGGAGCAATGCCAACACTTAGACCAACAGAAAGCATGTCTTTCCCAAACGGAATCGGTAAATGTACTGATTTTATAAGCCGCTGAACGGTCTTGATGACTCCCTTGATATCATCCGTCCCATACATAATTACTGAAAACTCATCACCACCAAGCCTAGCAACAAGATCTGTTTCTCTAAACGTAAGCAATAATTTTTTAGCAACGGATTTAAGGATTAAATCTCCAGCTGCATGACCATATACATCGTTAATAGGTTTAAAATCATCAAGATCAACTGCCAAAAGAATTAAAGATTTTTCCTCCCGTTTGCCAAGTGCTGTCAACTCGTTATATTTTTTATCAAATTGATTGCGGTTCGCCAAACCAGTTAATGGGTCTGTTAAAGCTAACACGCTAATTTCATCTTCAGCAGCTCTACGCTTTATTTCATTATCCTTAAATACCCGTAAAGAAGCCTCCATATTACCCAGCTCGGTATTATCTTGAACACTATTCTTCTCTAGCATATCCGTATAAGCATCCAAATTACCATGTGCCATTTCCCACATGACCTTTGACATATTCCGCACCGGTTTAATAATTTTTCGTGAGAAAATCAAAAAGATAAAAAAAGCAATCACTACCGTGGAACCAATAACAACAAGAGCATTTACTCTTTCTCGTTGACTAACATCTTCAAGCAACAGGCTTAACTCCGCGGATTTTTGATCAATTTGATTAATGATATCTTGATCAAGGGTTTCTAAACCTCGCAGTGCATACGAGTCAACAATTCTGATTTCTGCATCTATTGCTTCTGAGGTGAGGCCCTGCTCAAT
>CALBVI010000155.1 GCA_937969395.1 uncultured Spongiibacteraceae bacterium
AACATACTTCCAGCCGTCGCGAATAAGAGAATCTTTAAAACCTGAGGTTGGCATGACTATTTGTTGGTTAGGGTGCCACCAAATATCAAGTGCGTTATTGTTTTGCATACCTGCGTGAACATGGCCAATGGTTAATAAAAATGACCCTTGGTTTGGCTGTGATCCACTGGTGCCTAGGTACATGCTATAGCCTTGCATTTCCCCTTCGGCTAATGGCTCATAAAGACTCCATGCCACAGCCCCATTTTGTATCCAACTATTGTCTTGATAAAAAGGTGAGAGATAATATTCTTGAAAATCTTCGAGGTTCGGCCAACGAAATTTTACATCGGGCTCATTAAATCGATTAATGTCGTCATAGATGTAAGGGATTTCATCTTTTACAGTATAAAGCGCATTGTAAATAGCTTGGTCAGCCCCTTCGAAAGAATTGAACGCACTTACTTGCCAATCAAAAATTTGTTCCTGATATTCTTCATGTCCTAAATAGCGGACATAAGCCAACTGAACAGCAATAATGAACACAAAAATGATCGCCATCCACAGCGTTTCTTTTGTTCCGCTAAGAGGATGAACTTGTTGACTGATATCTTTCATACTGTGCAATCCGACCGATGTAACAGCTGTGTTGAGCGGTTACATGTCATAGGCGCGTACCCATAATACCGCATCAAGTGAAAGCTCTTTTTTGTTATAGAGTTGACCATCGTCAAGATCAAGAGCGCAAATTCCCCACCATCCGGCTTTGGGTAATCCAATCATCACTTCGCCTTGAGCATTAGCGCGAATGCTCATCGTGACAAAAGAATCTTGAGGTGGTGTTACTTTGCCAACCGGGTCAAAGGTGTTTTTTTCTAGTAAGGGATCGTGGTTTAGGTATTCAATTTCAATTTCTGCATGAGGTACAGGTTTACCATTCGATAATACAACCGCGCGAAAGACACCACCTACCCAGTTGGCATAAGGTTTATCAAGGGGGACAATTTCCACTGGCAAACCTAAAGGTTGATCCCATGCGCCTGGAGCACCACCGACATTGATAACGGTTTTAGTGATCTGTTGAATATATTTATCTTCTTCGGCTTCGTAATAGGGTGATGGAGTGAGTACAAAATTATAATCACCAATTGAGCGGGTTATTGACTTAGGCAGATTGGCAACAAAAGCTGAAGCAGATTCATTATCAGAATTTGTCCATTGCACTGCTTCTAAGTGTTTTTTTAGATCGGTTGTTTTGTTGGGGATGTCTTCGCCACGATCGTGCACGACATAAAACGCTTCAGGCTCACCCATATCCATTGGATAACCGTTGCTAAACGGATGTGAAAAAATAAGCGCCCAAGAGGTTTCTTGACCTTTGGCAAGCGCTGCATCAGGGGTATATAGCATTTGAAAGTGAGCGTGACTTGTACTGCTTAGCACCATGATTATGCTAGCAATGAAGTAATTAACGGTTTTACGCATGGTGGAGTTCCTATCACTATTTTTAATCATGATTAGTATTCAATATCTCGGCTATCGATTTCTATGGTATGGCCTTCGCCAGCTAAATACTGCACCCAATAATCAACGGCGGGTTTATCAAAAGTGTATTCGCTGTATTCGCTCATTTCACCTTGAATCAGAATTTTTCCAGATTGATCGATAATGTGTATTTCGATGCCGGCGGCGCTACCCCCGTCACTAAAGCCTCCTTCGCAGGAAATAGTTTCATCGCCGTTGTCATAGCAATCACAAATAGGCGAGTGAGCGTAGCTGTGGCTAGCGGCGATTAATAGTAAAAAGGTGATTAATTTATACATAAGCGCTTCTTTCATTGCGAGTCCGATGATAAGTGGGAAGAGAGCTTGCAGATGAGTTAGCAATAGCTATTCAAACTTAACATCTAGCAGGGTAGATAATAGTTGTTTGACTGAGAGATATTAAGTTAATTCCCAATATAACTGTTAATGCTTGAATCGTGTTAAAGCTCAGTGAACGTTTTTAAATATTGGGTTGGAGGTGATTTCAAATAGCGGCCTACAGCCCACTGCTGATAGTAGTGTTAGCTTTCTTTTGTAATAAGTGGCGATGCCTTGGTTGCTGATTGTTGGATCTGCTGTTTTAGTAAGCTAGGCACTGTTAACGTTTATGTTAAGCATTGCTTTAACGGTTTTATAGCCTATTTTAAGCGTTGATTGTGTTTAGAAAAGTATCTTTTACACCTGAGCTTTTTTTATACGGCTAATAAGTTGGAATCAATACGATTTGGTCGTAAAAGCCTGCGACTTCTAATTCAATTGTAATAGCTTGTTCAGAAATGTTGAGCCAAAACCAGCCGTGCTGACCTGTGTAGGGCGATACTATAGAGCCGCTATCGGTAGAGGCTTCACCTTCGCTATAGCGGGTGAAAAATTCTGTTTCTAGTGTGTTGGGGTGGCCGTGAAAATCATAATAGGTTTCACCATTGTCGACAGACCAGCGGTAAACAATACTATCGCCTTGCTTCATCTCTGCCTTGTATTCAACAGAGGCATCGAGTGCTAATTCTATCGTCAATGTTTCATGTTTGAAGGTCTTGGTATTCGCAACAAAGTTTTCACCAATAGTAGCAGGGTCTGCTCTGCCGAAGTCGTTATAGACGATGGGGAAATCATTGGGGTCTATTAGCCGATAGTTTAACCCCGTTGTTGACACTTCAGCTGTATTGGCTGCCATAGTTTGAGCTTGTTGTGGTTGAATGTTGATACCAACAAGGCTGCCTATCAGTAAGGTGGCAATGATAATAAAAAAGAGGCTAGATCGGTTCATGTAAAAATTCCTAAGATAGTGTTAGCTTGATGGTATTAGCTAAATAGGGTGTATTGCTTTAATTGATAAGCTAATAAAGCAAAACCAGCGATCATTAAGGCGATATTAATTGATGTCGCAATGTGTTTATTGGTGCGAAGTACTGAAATGTATTTTAAAAGTATTAGTGCAGCAATTAATGCAGTGATTTGCCCTAGCTCTACGCCAACATTAAAGGCGAGCAGATTAGGAATTAAGCCTTCATCACGAACGGCTAATGCCTGCAATTTAGTCGCAAGTCCAAGGCCATGGAATAGGCCAAAAATTAAAACGACGATTTTTTCATTAGGGCGATCGCCTAAAAAAGTTTTAAATCCATCGAGATTATCGAAGCCTTTGTAAGCAACAGAAAAACCGATAATGGCATCAATTAAATAGGGATTAACGTTCCAACTAAACGCAACGCCTGCTATTAAGGTAATACTGTGGCCTATGGCGAATAAACTGACGAGCACTAATACATCTTGCAGTTTTTTAATATAAAAAATAACGCCAAGTAAAAATAATAAGTGATCATAGCCGGTCAGCATATGCTTAGCGCCAAGCCATAAGTAGTGCGGTAGTTGAACGCCGGATAATGCACGAAGAGCGAGAATGTCTTCAGTGCTCACTTCATGCGAGAGTGAAAAACTACTGATCAATAAGAGGCCTAGTAGTAAAAAAATCTTAGCAAATAATGATCTGTTCATTGCGATACTCATCTGTATAAATTATTTTTTTGGCCAAAAAATACGAAGAAAAGTTTCGTCATCGTTAAACATCATATGCTTGAATGCAGCCGATAGATGTAAGGTCGCAATACAAATTAATGCCGTGCTGGCATAAAAATGAATAGAGTGACTAAACTGACTTAAGCCTTCGATATAACCTGTTGGGCTGGGTATCTGTAGCCAGTCAAAAATAATAATGTTAGCGCCAGCTGCCCACAATATCATGGGGCCAGAAATTAATAATAAGATGAGAAAAAACAGCATAAAATAATGCGCCATTTTTCCAGTATTGTGTGCCCATTTTTTTTGTCCGGTTATTGCTGGGTGCCCGCTCTTAAAGCGCCAATAAATACGTAGTAGAAAGAACACATAACCACAGGCAGCAATAGAGATATGCAATAAAGCCAATTCAGCAGCGTTTTCTGTATGTTCACTACGGATACTATTGCCGATAAACCATAAGGTAATAATAAGCGATGCTGTAATCCAATGGAGCGTAATGGAGATCCAGCCGTAACTATTTTTGTTGTCTGATAGCTGCATAAAAAGTCGTTAAATAAGATTTTATGTTATTAAAATATCGGGGTTTAATGAAAGACAGATAACATTAGAGGGTGAATATTATCAGGTTTATAGACAGATGTTTTTATTATAACGAGGTTTTACGATTTGTTTGAGAGGGGAGAGTGTAAATAAGAGTAAAGTTAAAGCTTGGGGGAAGAGAGGCTTACTTTAAGTGGGGATAAGAAAAATAAAAGCTCGTTAATATTAGCGTTGACGCCAATATTAACGAGATAAAAGTGTGTAGTGCTAGCCTGTGCTTACATAAGGGATTAAGCGACCTAATAGCAATACGCCAAACCAACAAATTAATGAGGTGAACGCAACGGTTTTAACAATTGCAGGTGTATCGTCATCATCACTTAATTGATCAACGATAGGTTGTAGCTTCCATAAAAACCAAAGGGCGTTTAGTCCAGCAATAAATACCAATACCATTTTAAATAGGAATCCGGTGTTCGATGCATAGCGCAGTGGATCACCAAACATAAATAAAACACCTGTGATCAAGTTAAGACCAAAGCCTATAAATATCCACGGCAATAGTGAGTGCGATGCACGCAAGCTAATAACGCGAAAGAAACCGGCTAAGCGAAGATCGGTAATAATCAGCGCGCCTAACATGAGAGATAGCCCTATAAAATGGATAATTTCCATTAATGGCCATAGCCAGTAGATGGATGTTACCCAAGTATAGATTGAGCCACCCACTAAAGATTGTGCAAATGCTTCTAACATTAGTTTGTTCTCCTAGAGGTAAGCAATTAGCCGACCAGTGATTATTGCTCCGATCCAGCACGTTAGTGAAACGATGGCAATGATTTTGGTCGAGCCGCTTATGGTGGCTGAGTTATTAGAATTGTTAAGTTCACGCAACTTGGTTTGGATGATGGCGGCCATGATTGCCCCGATAAAAATCATGCCGATTTTTAATAAGAAAGGCGTGCTACCAACAAAGAAGGATGCCTGTGAAGTAAACAGGAAGGCACCAGAAATTGCATTGACGATGAAGCCAATCCAAGCAAACTTCATTAGCGATAAAAAGGCTGCAACGCGAATTTCTTTAAATGAACCTAGTAATCTGAGATCCAACATAATGAATATGCCGACAACGATTGCCAAGCCGATTACGTGTAAACTTAAAAAAAATGGATAAGCCCAGAGTGACTCGCCGACCCAAAGGGCCATTTGCGTGTTCTCC
>CALBVI010000156.1 GCA_937969395.1 uncultured Spongiibacteraceae bacterium
ATTATTTTGGCAGATTATCATCTTGATAATAATGAAACGGGTTTAGATGTATTGCAGGCTTTAAGTTGTCATTCAGGTCATCCTTTAGTCGCAATCGTTATTAGTGCTAACAATTCTGATAATTTGCGCAAGGTGGTAAAAGAGAGCGGTTATTTATTTTTACCTAAGCCGGTACAGCCAACAGCGTTAAGAACTGCAATGAGGCGAATGAGTAGAAACTCAAGGCTTTGATTATCTTTGTTGTGGCTTTGTCTTGTCGGTGAATTTATAGCTGATCGTTGTTAGCAGTAATAACATCGAGCTTGCTAATGGCTAGCACCGCCTGTGTTCTGGAATGGACGCCTAGCTTTCTAAAAATTTCAGTCGCATGTGCCTTGATAGTGGCTTCAGTAACATTTAGCTCATAGGCAATCTGCTTATTCAATAAGCCCTGCGCTATCATGGTGGCAACGCGGAATTGTTGCGGTGTAAGTGTTGATAATACACCGGCAATATTCATTTCCTCTTCGGTACTGCCAGCGGTGTCAGCATCATAATATTCAGGAAGCCAAATCTCTCCATTCATTACTTGCGTAACCGCTTGTTGAATTTCATCCATTGAGCTGCTTTTTGGTAAGAAACCAGAGGCACCGTGGTCCATTGCTCGGCGAATAACGTCACTTTCCGAATGCGCAGAAACAATAATAACGGGAGTCTCAGGGTGGTGTGCGCTGAGATGGATTAAACCACTAAAACCGTGAGCGCCTGGCATGCGCAGATCTAGAAGGATTAATTGCGTCTGAGGGTTTTGTTCAACGGTTTTTTGTAATGAGGGAATGTCACACACTTCTTTAATTTGAGCTTGTTCCAAACTCGCATATATAGCTTGCGATAGTGCGTCCCGAAATAGCGGGTGATCGTCAGCAACAATAATTGTCGGTGTGGATTGCATTCTTGCTCTCAGCTGATCTTAGTTAGCCATTAATGAATGGTAGATTGCTGTGGTTAAACTGATGAGTTTGACTCAACATATATTTTTATTCGATCAAAATGAATTATCGTCAGTAATACTTCAGTGCTAAATATAAATTTTACTTATACGATGACAAATGATTAATTATTTTATGAGCTTAGTTATAACCTATCAATCAATCAACCGCTACTAGAATTTTTAATAGCGGTTGATTTAGGCGCAGGCTCTGTCGTTCCCCTTAACTTATATGATCAATTATGCTCCTGTTAGCGTTTGATGGTCGGCGATAAGTTGCTTGACGACATTGGGGTCGGCAAGTGTTGATATGTCACCTAATGAATCGTATTCACTCGCCGCTATCTTACGTAAGATTCGACGCATAATCTTTCCGGAACGTGTTTTAGGTAAGTCCAAGGTCCATTGAATAACATCGGGCGTTGCAATCGGGCCTATTTCTTTTCGTAGCCATTGTTTCATTTCAGAGATCATTTCATCGCTGGATTGTTGGCCACTATTGAGTGTTACATAAATATAAATGCCTTCGCCTTTGATTTCATGGGGAAAGCCAACAACGGCCGATTCTGCCACAGCTGGGTGAGCGACTAATGCACTTTCAATCTCGGCGGTGCCCATGCGATGCCCAGAAACGTTTAAGACATCATCGACTCTACCGGTAATCCAATAATAGCCGTCGTCATCACGCTGAGCACCATCGCTGGAAAAGTAGTAGCCTTCAAAGGTTGAAAAATAGGTATCGATAAATCGTTGGTGATCACCGTAAATGCTTCGCATTTGACCGGGCCAGCTATCTTTGATGACCAAATTACCACTGCCTTCACCGTGAATTTCATTACCGTCGTTATCTAGTAAAGCAGGTTGAACACCAAAAAATGGTCGGGTTGCCGAGCCGGGTTTTAAATCGGTTGCTCCTGGTAGAGGAGTAATCAATATACCGCCGGTTTCTGTTTGCCACCAAGTATCAACAATTGGACAGCGGCTGGAGCCAAATTTATCGTAAAACCAGCGCCAGGCTTCAGGGTTAATAGGTTCT
Source organism: uncultured Spongiibacteraceae bacterium (assembly GCA_937969395.1). GTDB lineage: Bacteria > Pseudomonadota > Gammaproteobacteria > Pseudomonadales > Dasaniaceae > Oceanicoccus. The sequence continues at coordinate 2,004 of CALBVI010000156.1, forward strand.
CCAACGGTGCCTAGCAATTTAACGCTGTCGAGTTTGCAGTTTTCTACCGCGGCGTCGCCATGTGCCATCAATGAGCGAATGGCAGTGGGGGAGGTGTAAACGGTATTGATTTGATGTTTGTCGATAATACGTGCCATGCGAGCGGTGTCAGGATAACTCGGTACACCTTCATATAAAACCATGGTTACACCGTTAGACAGCGGGCCGTAAACCACATAGGAATGTCCAGTTATCCAGCCCACGTCTGCCATGCACCAGTAAATGTCATCATCGCGATAATTAAAAACTGTTTGGTGAGTTAGTGATGCGTAAACTAAATATCCACCCGTGGTATGTAGCACGCCTTTTGGCTTACCTGTTGATCCCGAGGTATATAAGATAAATAGGGGATCTTCCGCTGACATCTCTTCAGGCTGGCATTCTTTTGCTTGATCGTTGGTTAGGCTGTGGTAGCAGCAGTCGCGATCATCAACCCAATTAACGTCGCTGTTATTGGTGTGCTTGACGACAATAACGTTATCAATTGTCTCTGGCGGGCAAATCTCAATAGCTGCATCGACATTTGCTTTTAAGGGGACTGCTTTGCCTCCTCGTAAACCTTCATCGGCAGTAATAATCGTTTTAGAATGGCAGTCTTCAATTCTGCCTGCCAGTGCTTCCGGCGAAAAGCCGGCGAAAACAACAGAGTGTATTGCGCCAATACGCGCGCAAGCCAGCATACTAATCGTAGCCTCAGGGATCATTGGCATGTAAATGGTGACAACATCGCCCTTTTTGATGCCGAGTGACTTTAGTCCGTTGGCTAATTGACAGACGGCATCATGTAGTTCGCGGTAGTTATAGCTGCGAACATCATCACCTTCTTGGTCA
>CALBVI010000157.1 GCA_937969395.1 uncultured Spongiibacteraceae bacterium
AACTTGCCAAGCACCGATAGCGACCAACTAAACATAACCAAAGCCGGCGCCACACCAAAAGACACCATATCCGCAAGACTATCAAATTCAGCACCAAATTTACTTTGCGTATTGGTTAATCGAGCAACACGGCCATCTAAACCATCGAGTACCATGGCGACAAACACAGCAATCGCAGCCGCTTCAAATCGACCTTGCATACCGGACACCACCGCATAAAAACCTGAAAACAATGCCGCCGTGGTAAATAAATTGGGTAACAGGTAAATACCTCTTAGACGAACCGTCTCCCCATCAACCGATACCTCTTCTTCATAGTCATCAATTAAATTAAGCCCGTCGATGGCAGATTCAACTGAAGAATCTTTTAACTTAGCGCTGTCGTTGTCATCTAAGCCAGCATTAGGAGTAACATCATTAATGTCGCTATCCTTAGTCGTCTCGTCGCTGCCGGATACTTCACGCAGTGGCGTCGCTGGCTTATTAGGTTTCTCACTCATAGTAGGAACTTCTTTCATTAATTGAGATAAATCCATCATAAATTAAAAATCGTTACGATACGATGCTTTCGCACATTCCCAAAACGCTTTTACTAACGGGTTTTCTAGCCGCTGAGCCGAAGCACTCAGACCAACAGCAAAAGGCGACAATGGCGGCTGCACATCAAGAACCTGTACTTTTTCTTTAAGCGGGCTATTCATCAGTACTAATTCAGGTACAACCCCAACACCAAACCCTAAGCCTACCATGCTCACAATAGCTTCGTGACCACTAACCTGTGCATAAATATTGGGCTTTACACTGAGTGTGCGGAACCATTGATCAAGCCGCGTACGAGCCAGGCCGCGCTCGGATACAATAAACGGAATTTTATCCCAAGGTAAATGACCAACAGAGCCAACGTATTCGCGAATACTGTTTTCTACAGCGCAATGAATCACCGGATAAATAAATAATAATGGCGAGTGCGTCAGCGTATGAAACTGTAACCTTGGCGATAGCTTATCAGGTCTTGCTGCAATCGCGATATCAACATCGCCATTGAGTAAATGCGACAAGGCATCAGCTTGATCACCCGTACGGAGTTTAATCTCAATGTCAGGGTAACGCCTGCGAAACGGGTCTAAGACATCGGACAGCACGCTATAAGCCGCAGTAACAGAGCAAAAAACCGTCACTTCACCAATAAGCCCGGCTTTCTCCTGCTTTACCAACTCACAAAATGATTGCCACTGACCTACGGACTGACGGGCATAATCTTGAAACTGACGACCAATTTCAGTCATTCTAACGCTACGGTTGTCGCGCTCCAATAAACGCTGCCCCACCTCTTCTTCTATGCGTTTGATCTTTCGACTTACCGCGGATGCACTCATATGCAGGGCTTCACCGGTCTGCCCAAAATGTAGCGTTTCAGCCAAATGTAAAAACAACTGTAAATCTTTAGTATCCATGCCCAACCTATAGTGCGCCCCACGTTGCAAAATATGCATCACTGTATAGCAAATATATCATTTTACGCAATATGCTTTTTTATATATAGTTCACGCACTTATTTAAAGGGTAGTAATTCAGCTGCCTAGAACCTTATCCAATCGGAGCATGATCATGGGGCAGAATTATTTCAACACTCTTCCACTACGCCTACAACTGGAAGAACTCGCTAAATGTCGCTTTATGGATCGCAGTGAATTTACTAATGGCTGTGATTACATCAAAGGTAAAAAGATCGTTATTGTCGGCTGTGGTGCTCAAGGTTTAAACCAAGGTTTGAACTTACGCGATTCAGGACTTGATGTATCTTACGCTTTACGCGCTGCAGCAATTGCAGAAAAACGACAGTCTTTCAAAAACGCATCTGAAAATGGTTTCAATGTTGGTACCTATGAGGATTTAATTCCTCAAGCAGACATTGTCATGAACCTAACACCTGACAAGCAACACACCGATGTTGTTACTGCTGTTATGCCTTTAATGAAAGAAGGTGCAACACTTGATTATGCACATGGCTTCAACTTAGTTGAAGAAGGCATGCAGATCCGCAAAGACATCACTGTTGTTATGTGCTGTCCGAAGTGCCCCGGCTCTGAAGTTCGCGCCGAATATGTTCGCGGCTTTGGTGTTCCTACTTTAATCGCGGTTCACCGCGAGAACGACCCTAATGGCGACGGTCTTGATATTGCTAAAGCATTAGCCTCAGCTACTGGTGGTGACCGTGCAGGTGTACTCGAATCATCTCCAATTGCTGAAGTAAAATCTGACTTAATGGGCGAGCAAACTATTTTGTGTGGGATGTTACAGACAGGCTCAATTTTATGTTTTGATAAAATGGTAGAGCAAGGCATCGATGCTGAATACGCCTCTAAACTTATTCAGTACGGCTGGGAAACAGTGACTGAAGGTTTAAAAATGGGCGGCATCACCAATATGATGGATCGCCTTTCTAACCCAGCAAAAATCAAAGCTTATGATTTAGCCGAAGAGCTAAAAGTTATCATGCGTCCTTTGTATGAAAAACACCAAGATGACATTATCAGCGGTGAATTTTCTAAAACTATGATGGCAGACTGGGCTAATGACGACGCCAACTTACTAGGCTGGCGCGCTGCAACTGCTGAAACTTCGTTTGAGAAATCAACCAATACAAACCAAGAAATCAATGAGCAAGAATACTATGATCACGGTATTTTAATGGTTGCAATGGTTAAAGCTGGGGTTGAGTTAGCGTTTGAAACTATGGTCGCTGCAGGCATCATTGAAGAGTCTGCTTATTACGAGTCTCTACATGAAACTCCATTAATCGCTAATACTATTGCTCGTAAAAGACTTTACGAAATGAATGTGGTTATCTCTGACACTGCTGAATACGGCTGCTATTTATTCGATCACGCCTGTAAGCCTTTACTCGGCGACTTCATGAAAAAGATCAGCACTGATGTTATCGGTAAAGGTTTAAGCATTGATGATACGGGTGTTGATAATCAGCAATTAGTTGCTGTAAACAACGCCATTCGCAACCACCCTGTTGAAATTGTTGGTGCTAAACTTCGTGGTTATATGACTGACATGACTAAAATTGTTTAATAGTCATTATTGTAAATAATAAAAAAGGCCATCATCTGATGGCCTTTTTTATTATCAGAAACTTATTGTACTTTTACTATAAACTTATCTAAAACACCTAAGCTAGTTACTCTGCCAACTTAACTAAACTGTATTTTAACTATACTGTATTTTCACTACGCTCTAAACACCAAGTAACAATATCATCAGAGCTCATCGCCGCGGAATATGTCAAGCCTTGAATCATATCACAACCTAACATTTTCAATTGTTTAAGCGTCTCTTCATTTTCTACCGCTTCGGCGACTACTCTTAGCCCTAAGTCGTGCCCCAAGCGAATAATAGATGACACTATTTTTTGCAAGCTAACATCATCTAACAAATTTTCGGTGAGACAGCGATCGATTTTTATTTCAGTAAATGCGACACGCTGAAAATTGCTTAGCGATAAATAACCTACACCGAAATCATCAATCGACAAACCGAAGCCCTTCAAACGAAGCCTAGCTAAGGTCTCAGTAACATGAGCCCTACCGGACAACGCCATGGCTTCAGTAACTTCCAATGTAATCTTGGCAGGCGGAACACGATATTCATCAACTAGATCAAATAACTCTTCAACCCATTCAAAGTTCTCTAACTCTAGCGTAGTAATATTAATAGAAATTGAGATATTTAATCCCTTATCCCTAAACAAACGCAACTGCTCAACAGATTGTCGAATAATTAACTGAGAAAACTCAGCCATTAAACCGCTATGTTCTAACATGGGAATAAATCCAGCGGGAAAAACCTCACCGCGAACAGGATGACACCAACGAGCCAGAGCTTCTGCAGCGACGACTTCTTGCCCTGCATGTGTTGAAATAATCGGTTGGAAAAATGCTCTTAATTCACCGTTACGCAATGCTTCCTTAACCTCACTCTCAGGTAGTTGTTCTTCAAAAACATAACCCGTCGTATTCAAAGCCTCATTGCGCTGCCGAGAAAACGTCTTTAATGCCGCCATCAAGTCAGCTACAGAAACGGGTTTAGAGAAGGCGCCAAGCATATTATAGCCACGCTCTTTTGCTGCCAACTTTATCGTTGCCAATAACAAGTCATCGACAGCACTAATAACAATAATCGCCGGCATTTGCACTGACTGCTCTT
>CALBVI010000158.1 GCA_937969395.1 uncultured Spongiibacteraceae bacterium
GTTTTGAATCTGCAATAAAAAATTCGCTGTAATCAACACGAAAGTAGCTATTATTAATGGCAATCTTCTCACCTTTAAAAATGACAGTCAGAGCAAGGATCTATCATGGATATTTACAGCACCATTATTCGTTTTTTTCAGGATGGCGGTACCTTTATGTACCCTATTGCTGTTGTGCTGGTATGCGGTCTAGCCATTGCTGTTGAGCGTTTTTTATTTTTAACGGCGGCAAAAATGTCTAATCGCAAAGCCTTTGATCAAATGATGCCGTACTTGAAAAAGCGCGAGTTTAACTCGGTGTTAAAAGTGGCTGGTAAATCGACCGCCCCGATTGCTCGTATTATTGCCTCCGGTATATCACGTATGAGCCAAAGTCGCCGTCGTGATGATATTGAATATGCGATGGAAGAGGGTGTCATGGAAGCCTTACCTCGTTTAGAAAAACGCACGCCGTATTTAGCCACATTAGCTAATATAGCCACACTGCTAGGCCTATTAGGTACCATCATTGGTTTGATCGCTGCATTTACAGCGGTGGCTAATGCTGATCCTGCTGAGAAGGCGAATTTACTCTCTCAAAGTATTTCCGTTGCGATGAACACGACAGCATTTGGCTTGATCTCTGCAATTCCCTTACTGCTTTGCCATGCGTTGCTGCAAACCAAGACGACTGAAATTGTCGACAGCCTAGAAATGGCCGGTGTGAAAGTATTAAACATGTTAGCAGACAGTTCTTCTGCTAAAGCTCCGGCGGCAACTGCTGCTAAAAGATCTGCTCAGTAATCCTTTTCGGAGTTAATGATTAATGAAACGGATTCGCAGAAGCCGTAATCAGCAAGATGTAGATCTGGATATTACTGCATTCATGAATTTGATGATTGTGTTGGTACCAGTGCTACTGCTGGGTATGGTATTTTCTCAAATCACGGTACTCGACTTAACGCTCCCTGATGCCGTTACCAGTGAGTCGCCATCGGATGACGATACTCCTAAACGTATTGAATTATTAATTCGCGATGATGCCTTGATTGTTAATTATCCCGAAGGTATTCAATTGAAGCGTATTCCTAAGATTATAGCTGCAGTTGAAGAGGGTGAAGAAGCCGTTGAAACTGATGTTCTTGTGCATGACTTTAAACTGTTAAGTTTGGTGTTGCAGGAGATGAAACGACAGCTAAGAGAAAAAAGTATTGAGAATAAAGCGATTACTATTTTGTCTGAGCCCAATACCAGTTATCAATCTATTGTGTCGGCAATGGACACCGTACGTTCTTATAAAGCTATCGTTGCAGCTTCTGTTGTTGATGCTGAATTGTTTCCTGAAGTTTCTTTTGGTGATGCGCCAATTGTAACTGGAGGGGCTGTTCAGTGAAGTCATCAGTCAGAGGTAAGCGGATGGAACGAAACCATCGGCGTAATCAACAGGCATCAAAACTAAACCTAACATCATTGATGGATATTTTTACCATTTTGGTTTTCTTTTTAATGGTTAATAGTGGTGATGTTGAAGTTTTACAGTCAGATAAAAATATAGCTTTGCCAGATTCAGTTGCTGAGCAACGACCTGATATAACGCTCCTGGTTAAAATTAATGCCGACGATATTATTGTGCAAGGGCGCTCTATCGCTAAGGTTTCAGATATCTTAGCGCAGGAAGATGATGCAATTGCTGAGCTTGATAAAGAGCTGAAATATTTAGCCAGTAGAAAACCATTATTAACCGAAGAAGAGCAAGAAAATGGTCATGCAGTAACTATTATGGGAGACAAAAATGTTTCCTATAAATTACTGAAGCGTGTCATGACAACCTGCGCCCAGGCGGATTATCGTGATATCTCTTTAGCGGTAAATGCTTTACCTGCAATGAACGATGCTGAATTTATTCAATCGAATTCCCCTCAAACATTAGGGGAGGGTTAAGCAGTGGTAAGTTTTGCGGCTAATCCTGATTTACAATTACCGTGGTCTTCTTCCGAGCAAGAAAATACGCGCTTTCGTGTATTACTGCGTAATTTTTTAATTGCTTTTTTAGTGTTGGCTGTTGTTATTCCTTTTCTTCCGGTGAAAGAAATTAGCCGTGAAGAAAAAGAAGCGCTGCCACCTCAGTTGGCGAGAGTTCTTCTAGAAAAACAAGAATTACCTGAGCCGCCTAAACCGGAAGAAAAACCTAAAGAAGAGCCAAAAGAAGAACCAAAGCCGGTAGAGCCAAAAGTTGAAGAGAAGCCGGTAGAAAAACCTGAGCCAAAACCGCAGCCAGTGGATTTGGTGAAAAAAGCAAAGGAAACTGCGGCAGTGTCGGGATTAATGGCATTTCAGGATGATTTGGCCGATATGCGTGACAGCTTAAATGTTGATGTGCCAACGAGTAATTTAACGCAATCAAATGCGACCGAAGCTAAAGTAGAGCGCTCATTAATTGCTGCCAAGGCTAAAGCTGGCAGTGGCGGTATTCAAACGGCAGCGTTAAGTCGTGATACCGGTGGCGCAGCACTTTCGGCAAAAGAGGACACTAAAGTTGCGGGGCCATTAAACGGCATCGCTGAACCTCAAGAAGGTCAAAATGATAGTGGCAGTGTTGCTGGTGGCCGTAGTGATGAGTCGATTCGTCGCCTGATGGATCAAAACAAAGGCGCTATTTTTGCCATTTATAACCGTGCTCTGCGACAAGATCCGACCTTAGAAGGTAAGTATGTCTTTGAATTGCTTATCGAGCCGGATGGTACTATTTCAGAAGCTAAATTACTGTCTAGTGAATTGGGTGATGCTGCGCTGGATAGAAAGATATTATCCCGCGTTCGCTTGATTCGTTTCCCAGCTGAAAATGTTATCAAAACGCGTGTTAATTACTCGTTTGACTTCTTACCTTACTAGCTAATTTATAAATTCCTTTCCTGGCTAGCCTCAAACTAATACATGAGTTTAATTGACCTGTTATTAGTTTAAGGCTTTAGTTTTAAAATTATTATCCTTTCTATTAAGTCCCTATTTTAGTTTCTTTCTTGATTAGAGTGTCTAATTAGTTGCCTGAGTCATTGATTGGCGTTATTTTGTTTGCATTAACATAACGTTTACTATATTGGGTTAGGTCTTTAATCATGCAAATAAGTATGAAAAAACGTATTAAGCGATTTACTACTGCGTTTTCTTTTGTCTTCGCTCTTCTTGTTTTATTACCGTTTCTCTTACTGCAGTTTGGTACCGATAATATTAAAACGAGTATTAAAATTATTCTCAGCTCGCTCATAGGTTATGGTGTTGCCAGCCCGGATACAGAGATTGTTAGTCAGCGTTTAGTAACGCCGGTCGGTTTTAGTATTAATCAATATGCCTCCGGTCTTGGTAAAGTTCGCTTTATGGCGCTGGCTGATAATGGTGATTTACTGGCAAGTAGGCCGCTTGAAAGCGATATTGTATTGCTCAAAAATGATTTAGATGGTGACGGCATGGCCGATGCTCAATTGACATTGTTAAGCGGGCTAACAAAGCCGCATGGCGTAGTTATAGATGATGGTTGGTTATATGTTGCAGAATCAAATGGGGTGGGGCGCGTAGCTTTTGACAGCGCAACAGCAACCATTAAAGGTGATTATCAGCGAATTGTTAATGGTTTGGATGATGGCGGTAATCATTGGACTAAAACGATTAATATTGGTGATGATGGTTGGGTTTATTTGTCGCAGGGTTCGAGCTGTAATGTTTGTGATGAATCTGATCCATTGCGTGCGACTATTATGCGGTTTAAAAAAGATGGCAGTGAACAAGCTATTTTTGCGACGGGTTTACGAAATAGTGTGGGATTTGATTGGGCGCCCTGGAGCGGTGATTTATATGCTACCGACAACGGTAGAGATTTATTAGGTGATGATTATCCGCCTTGTGAATTCAATAAAATAGAAGAGGGCGGCTTTTATGGCTGGCCTTATATCAATGGCGATGGTGACCTAGATCCTGATATGGGTGAGGGCAAAGAATCATTATTAGCGACATCAATTTCACCTGTACATCATTTTCGCGCCCACAACGCACCGTTAGGTATGCGGTTTCTTCGTCACACTAACGATCCCGAATTTGAAAAAACTGCGCTAGTTGCTTTGCATGGTTCTTGGAATCGCAGCAAGCGTGATGGCTATAAAGTAGTGTCTTTACATTGGCAAGAAGATGGTTCGTTTATTGAGAGAGATTTTGTCAGTGGTTTTGAAATGAACGATGACGTTATTGGTCGTCCGGTTGATATCGTAGAGGCAAAGAACGGCACCATTTATATCAGTGATGATTATGGTGGCACTATTTATCGAGTAAGCCCCCAAGCTGCGATGGAAGGTTTTGCGGGTTTTGAAAGTGAATCTACAAGTACGGTTAATAATATAGACGCACAACCTGTAGCTGTAGTCAGTGATCGCGATGCTAAAGAAGTTTTATCGAAATATATATCAGAACAATTAGAAACGTTAACTGCACAAGCGAAAACTATTTATCAGCAGTATCAATGTGCTAGTTGTCATGATCCTCGAATGGCAAAGCCTAATAGAAACATCATCGAGATAAAAAATATTCATCAACGTTATTCTCTTGAGGAACTCGCGGACTATTTTGTAACGCCGACACCACCAATGCCTGTTTACCCTTTGGATGAACAACAAAGAGAGGCGTTGGCTGTTTTCTTTTACGAGTTAGAAGTTAAGTAATTGATTGTGAATTAGATTTAATATTGCTTTCTGATATTACACAAAAAAAGCGCATGCCAAATTATTGGAATGCGCTTTTTTTAGTACGTTATTTAAGAGAGATTAATTCAACCGCTCAAACACTGTTGTAATCCCCTGCCCCAAACCAACACACATTGTAGATATGCCTAAGGTCGCATCTTTTTGTTGCATAGAATTTAATAGCGTGCCCGATATACGAGTACCAGAGCAACCAAAAGGATGGCCTAGCGCTATTGCACCGCCCATCAGGTTAACTTTTTCATCCATCTTATCTAATAAATTTAAATCTTTTAAAACAGGAATGGCCTGAGCAGCGAAAGCTTCGTTAAGCTCTACTAGTTCAATATCATCGATGCTTAAGCCTGCACGTTGCAAGGCTTTTTGTGTTGATGGAACAGGACCATAGCCCATGATAGATGGGTCAACACCGGCGACGGCTAATGAGCGAACCTTAGCGATGGGTTTAATCCCTAAGGCCTCAGCCTTTTCAGCGGACATAATAATCATTGCTGAAGCGCCATCAGAAATTTGCGAAGAGGTACCGGCGGTAACTGTGCCATTACGAGGATCAAATACGGGTTTTAATGCCGCCAGCTTTTCTAGGGTGGTTTCAGCACGAATGGTTTCGTCATGTTTAATTAAGGCTTTAAAACCGTTTGCATCATGACCGGCAATAGGAACAATTTCGCGGCTAAATAAACCATCGACTGTCGCTTTGTGGGCGAGTTGATGTGAGCGATAGGCAAAGGCATCTTGGTCTTCGCGGCTGACACCGTGCATCTGGCTTAAAAATTCGGCTGTTAAGCCCATCATACCAGCGGCTTTGGCAGTATGTAGGCTTAGTGATGGGTTGGGGTTGAGGCCATGATCCATAGGTAAGTGACCTAAATGCTCAACGCCACCGACGAGAAAGATATCGCCGTTGCCGCATTGTATCGATTGCGCTGCGGTGTGTAGTGCCGTCATTGATGAACCACATAGGCGGTTGATCGTTTGTCCTGCAACAGAGTGAGGGATGTCTGTTAGTAGTGACATCATTCTGCCGATGTTCCAGCCCTGTTCCATGGTTTGAATAACGCAGCCCCACATAACATCTTCAATTTCAGCAGGATTGACGTTGGGGTTGCGAGCCAATAGCTGATTGACGAGCTCGGCGGATAAATTTTCGGCGCGGACTTCACGAAAACAACCGCCTTTGGATCGACCCATTGGGGTACGGGCGAAGTCGACAATTACGGCGTCTCTAGGTTGAATACTCACTGTGTATCTCCTGACAAAACTGAGCGATAAATTTTATAACGCGACAATTAAAATAATGATTCGTTACTATTGGCTTTCGCTAACAAGGCTTCGCTGGGCTGATACATTGCCCCCAAAGATTGATACTGTTGGGCATTATCACAAAAAGCTTTTAAGCCAATAGTCTCCATGTAACGCAGTACGCCACCTCGGTGAGGAGGGAAGCCTAAGCCGTAAAGCAACGCTAAATCGACATCTTCAGCGCAGCTAGCAATATTTTCTTCTAAGCAGCGTACAGCTTCAAAACAGAATGGAATCATTAGGCGGTCAATGATTTCTTCATCGGTAAATGTTTTTGTATCTTTAACAGCCTTTGCTAATAAGGCGGGCAATTGGTCATCAATTACTTTTTGTGGGCGACCTTTTTTATCTTTTTCATAACGATAAAATCCGACTGAATTTTTTTCGCCAAGGCGATCTTTCTCAAGTAATAATTCTAAAACCGTTTTGTAGTCTTTGCCCATCCGTTCTGGAAATCCTTCAGCCATAACCGCGCCAGCATGAACGCAGGTATCAATACCAACAACATCACTGAGGTGTGCAGGGCCCATTGGCCAGCCAAACTTAGTTGCTACTTTGTCTACGGTTAAATAGTCTGCGCCGTCATGTATTAATTGAACAAAGGCATTCATATAGGCGAATAAAATACGGTTCACTAAAAAACCTGGACAATCATTGACGACGACAGGCTTTTTGCCCATAGCGAGTGCGTAATTAACGGTGCGAGCGATAGCGTCGTCACTGGTTTTTTCTCCGCGAATGATTTCAACCAGAGGCATGCGGTGTACAGGGTTAAAAAAGTGCATGCCGCAGA
>CALBVI010000159.1 GCA_937969395.1 uncultured Spongiibacteraceae bacterium
AACATTTATCTGTATGAGATCAGCAATTTCAGCTTTAATGGTTTCTGTCGCCGCTTGGTCTAATGAATAATAAGCATCAAGCCAATCAATGGTTTTTTGTAGGCTATCCACATAAAGTTCTTGTTTGGCAGATAACAATGACATCTGTGCTTGCTCAAACATTAAGTGTAAGTTTTGACGCACTGCGGCCTCATACTCTGGCGCTAACAGCGGTTTATAATTTTCTTCGCGATTGCGATAACTAATATGGCCACTTAATTTTTCTAACGCCGCGGAAAAACCGCCCGACAAACGTTGCTGCCATGTTTCAGCTATTTGCTCTTTAGGCTCAGCTAAAGTTAATTCCGGCAATTGAAACAAGCGTAATTGATCCGCTTGTTTTGCTAACGCACCCAGTTGTAAATAAACGCCTTCAACATCAAAACGCGCGGCGGTTTTTAAGGCCGACATATTGTCCGCCAAAGCTTCACGCACAGGAAACAACGCACTGTCGTCTAACTCAATAAAAATCTCATCCGCTGCAACTAATAACTGCAAGGCACCATCAAGCTCTTTACCCATCAACAAACGTTGATTAGCTAAGCGCATTAAATAATCGGCTTCGGCCAGCAACCAATCCGATCGATCCGTAGTCGATAGCGCGAGTAATCTTTTTTGTTGGCTTGATAGCTGCTGCTGTAATACTTTTAGCTGCTGTTGCGTTTGGCGTAATTGTTGTTCGCTACTAATCGCTTGCCGATCTATATTTTGCTGCAGGCTACGAACACCATTAGCTTGCGAATCCACTCGCTGAATAGCGGCGGTTAATTGCAATTGCAAATCTGCTTGCTGCTGTACAAAACTTTGTTCAGCGGTACGCCACCAAAAAAAGCTAGCTACGACACTGACAATAATAAGCACTAGGCAAATTAGCGATAAGATCCAAGCTGAAGATTTTTTCTCCGACACCTTTACAGCACTCTTCACCTTGCTGTTGGCAGTTTTAGCCGCCGTTTTAACCACAGGCTCAACGACAATCACTTTCTCTTCTGATTGCGGCGTAGCATCATTACTCTGGCTAGCCGAATTATCGCTGTCTGATTTATTATCACTGCTGCTATCGCTGCTACTCTCGTTACTAGCATCAACAGCTTTTTCAATAGTGTTATCAGAACTCTTGTCATCTATTTTATCGTTCACTGATCATTTCCAATGTTTTAGTAATAGCTTGGTTACTGGCATTTGCCGCTATTAAAATATGGTTAAACCCCTGTTGTTTCGCGTGATCCGCCACTCTTGCACTGGGTACAACTAAAGCCAGCTCTTTTATTTGTTCATTGACGTTGCTATCTAACATAGCGATAAAATTATCTATGCTCTCTACGCTATTAATACAAACCACATTGATTGATTGCTGCTTAATATGCGCTGCTAATTTTGCTGTAGCATTTTTAGCCGATTCACCTTGCGGCGCTAAACGCTGATAACACTCAATATAATCAACCGTGGCTCCGCGCTGTTGTAATTGAGTTTGCAGATAATCCCTGCCACCAATACCACGAACAATAGCAATCTTGTTACCTGCAACTTGCTGCAAGTTGGGATGCTGCAACAACGCTTCGCTATTCATCGCATCCGAGGGCTGCACCGCAGTGACGATCTGTTGCTGCAATAGCGCTCCAGCCGTTGCCTTGCCTATAGCGTACCACTGTATATCAATCGGTAATTGGGGCCAATACTGATCGATTAATTCTAAGCCATACTTAACCGCATTGGTGCTAATAAAAATAACATGCTGATATTCAGCCAAAGCCAAAATAATTTGCTTACTCAGCTGTAACAGTGGCGCATGACTGACTTCATCTAACGCAGCTATTTCCATCACTGGATAATGGGAGGCATTGGCACCTGCGGATTCAAGCAGCTCAATCAATTCCTGCGCCTGACCTACTGGCCGGGTGATGAGAACATTTAGCCCTGCTAAGGAGTTTGTCATATTAGCCATCAATGTCAGACTGCCTTGTCATTTCAATACCAGTACCGTTCAAATTAGAGGTTTCGAGTATAAGCGAAATTAACGACTTTTTGCGCGCCATCAACAGCACTACTCCCAAGTAACAATCAGCAACCGTGCAAATCGATCAAATGCTGTTCAGCTCAGTATTTTGCCGCTCGATGATTAGCACTCAATCATCCTCAAATTGACGTTCACTTCTGTCCACTACAAACGGTAACCGGTATACTTTTTTATTCCTAGTCCGCAGCGCCTTATCCTCTACCTATTCGTGAGAAATTGCCATGGCCGAAGCCCAACCAACCACCGAGACCAGCACCGCCACTGAGCCTCTCCTAAGCCAGCAGCTATTAGATTTTCGCGAGCTGTTACCCGACTCGTTGGCGACTACTTGGCAACTGATTGAGCAATACCCTATTTTAGGGTCGCTACTGATCGCACTGGCGTTTTATTTTTTAGCGCTTATCGGCCGCGCACTACTGACACAGGTTTTGGGTCGATTAACCGACATGACCCGCACAACGTTAGATGACCGGGTGCTAGAAGTACTGCGTAAACCTATATTCGTCACTATATTTTTTGCTGGCCTGTGCCTCGCCACAGTGGCCGCTAACTTACCGGCTGGTCGTGATTTTTTACTGAATCTTTTAGTTTCAATTATTGTTGCCAACTGGATGGTCGCAGCCCTTAAAATGGTCACGCTGGTTTTGAATTCACTCAGCAACGCGCAGCGATTTACAATAATTGATGCCCGCACAGTGCCGCTTATTGATTTGACCTCAAACCTAGTCATCATCATGTTTGGCAGCTATGTATTGCTGATGATATGGGGCATCAACCCAGTCGGCTGGCTAGCTTCGGCGGGCATTGCCGGTCTTGCGATTGGCTTTGCAGCCAAAGACACACTGTCGAATTTATTCTCTGGATTTTTTATTGTCGCCGATGCTCCCTACAAGCTTGGGGACTACATCAACCTCGATACCGGTGAGCGAGGTAAAGTCTGCGCCATTGGCTTGCGTAGTACACGCTTACTAACCCGCGATGATGTTGAGATCACGATTCCCAATGGTGTTATCGCCGCTGCAAAGATCATCAATGAGAGTGGCGGCCCTCAAACCATGCGCATACGTATTGTCGTTGGCGTGGCTTACGGCTCGGATGTCGATCAAGTATCTGAATTGCTGATGCTAGCTGGTACCGAGCACACGGAAGTGTGCAATTCACCCGAACCTAGAGTGAGACTGCGCGGCTTTGGCGCCTCTAGCTTAGACTTTAATTTGATGTGCTGGATCAACAAACCTGAGGACCGCGGCCGTATCGCTCACGAACTACATGTAAAAATTTACAAACTGTTTAATGAGCACGAGGTAGAAATTCCTTACGCCAAGCAAGATCTTTATATTAAACAGTGGCCTAGCTTAAAAAATGATTAGCAACATTTAACTGGCTAGTAACGTTGTTATAAATCAGTTGTTTAGCTTGTCTGTATCGCTACTAATAACAGTAGCGACCAACCGCCTGACAACAGGAACGACTAAAATAACGGTTGGAAAAGCCACAGCAAATGCAAGACACCAGGCCTTTAACCAAACGGCTAACAAACCTTCAATAAGGCCTACATTAAATAATGTGATCACAAACGACATTATGCATGACATCAACAGGGCCATAAAAAAAGCAAAAACGTAATGTGCGTATTTTTGGGGGATCAATGTTTGAACCCTCTAATAATTCGATAAAATTTTGGACAAGGGCTCACCCTATTTCGACTCTGCATAAACTGCCTTGAGAATCTCCCCTGCACCCTGCGCCAACAAATCCTCCGCCACTGTAACGCCCAGCGCTTCAGCCTCAGCACGGGGAGCACGAGCTTCGCTACGTAAAATCTGACTACCATCAGGGCTGCCCACTAAACCTCTCAACCATAGCTGGCTATCATCGGCGGGGTCAGCAATCGCAAAACAGGCAATCGGTACTTGGCAACCACCTTCTAATCGCAAGTTCATTGATCGTTCAGCGATAACACAATCAGCGGTTGCTTGATGATGTAGTGGAGCGAGTAAAGCCTGCATCCGCTCATCATTATTTCGGGTTTCAACCCCAACAGCACCCTGCCCACCGGCAGGTAAGCTTTGCTCAACACTCATACGCTGGCTAATACGATCAGCCATTTCCAATCTCAGCAAACCAGCAGTCGCGAGGATAATCGCATCGTATTGGCCCTCATCCAATTTGCGTAAACGGGTATTCACATTACCCCGCAAATCTAAGATTTTTAGATCAGGTCGCTGCATACGCAACTGACACTGGCGGCGCAAACTTGATGTACCGACACGACTGCCCTGTGGTAACTGATCTAAGCTGTCATATTTATTGGAGACAAAAGCATCCCGCGGATCTTCACGCTCGCAAATAATCGACAGCCCTAAACCTTCGGGGAATTCCATCGGTACATCTTTCATCGAATGCACGGCGATATCTGCGCGATCTTCTAATAAGGCAGTTTCTAGCTCTTTCACAAACAGGCCTTTGCCACCAACCTTCGATAACGGCGAATCGAGAATTTGATCACCCCGAGTCGTCATGCCCAGTAATTCAACTTCAACATTGGCGTGAACGGCTTCTAACTCAGCTTTAATAAATTCGGCCTGCCATAGGGCCAGGGGACTTTCACGGGTGGCGATGCGCACGAGCTGCTTTGACATGGAATCTCTTTGAAATTAGCAATGGAGAAAAAGACTATGATAAGTGAGTGGAGCGGCGCTGCAAAATTTCTGGGTGATTTATTTTAATGGCGGTTTTATAACCGACCGGAAATATGAGGCTTTGAAGATCTAATCTGCACTAATCTGAAAGGCTATCATTAATAAATTTTTTAGATACCGTCTCAAGCCCACGTCCATGAGGCCGGTAGCTCTTGCTCAATCGCATACATGTGTCGAATAATTTGACCTTCATGCATAACTTCGTGCTCGGCTAGTGTAGCCAGAAGATTGGACCTTGCTTCGTTCCAATCGGAAACAGCCCGAATAGCAGACTCTACACCTGAACTGGATTCTTTTAATTTCTCGCTAAAATCGGAGGCACCAAAAGTTTGTATGGAACAACTAAACCCCGCCCAGGAACCTTGCTCAATGGCGCGAGCGTAGCTTTCCCTAGCTCCGATAACACACCATAGGTGCTCTGCAAGTGACTTGTGTTTGGGAACGTCGACTTTTTGCTTCAAAAGCTCATCATCGAGTGTTTTCGCTAAATCTGAGTAGGCCTCGAAACGATTTAATAATTTGATCACTATCTGCTCGTGCATTGTGTTCTCCTTCCACCCTGCAATCAACTAGGCCACCCAAGACCTTAAAACTGTCAAAAGCCGACTACAACCCCTGCAATAATTTACGCACATCCGCCAAATGACGACGGCTAATTTGTGGGCCTTGCTCAATATCAGCTAGCTTGAGATGTGTACCCTCTTCCGTTTTTTCTAAACCTTGAATATGCGCAACAGCTGCGAGTGCATTGCGGTGAATGCGCACAAAGCGCTGGCTGAACTCCTGCTCTAGCTCTTTAATGGTCTCATCAATCAGCTGCTCTTTTAACTCGCCATCACGCTGATAAAACACACTGACGTATTTTTGATCGGCTAAAAAATAACGAATTTCATCCAAGGCGATCAACTCAATGCCCCGACTTGATCTAGCGGAAATATGCGCCCGCTGTGCATCAGCTGCAGGTAAGGTTTGCTCCAAAGCGGTCAGTTGAACGCGGGTAAGCTTTTGCGCCTTGTTTAACGCTGTCGCTAATTTTTCTCGATTGACGGGTTTTAACAGATAATCAACCGCATTGGCCTCAAAGGCTTCAAGCGCATAATCATCATAAGCGGTACAAAAAATAACGGCTGGGGGCTCTTCGTTGGCGGCAAGATGTCGAGCAGCAATTAAGCCGTCCATTAGAGGCATACGAATATCCATTAACACCACATCAGGGCGATGCTCATTGCAGGCATTAATGGCTTGTTCGCCGTTTTCCGCTTCTGCTACCACGGCAAAACTATCGTGGGCTTCAAGCAAACGTGCCAGTCGCATCCGGGCGAGAGGTTCGTCATCAACAATTAATACTTTCATTGTTATTTTATGCTCCATCATGATCGGCTTGCACCACCGACGCTACCGTAGCGATGTCATCTCAACTACACCGCTATTACCTACATCTCTATTAACTACACCTCTACTAACTACCGCTATAAACTAGGACGGCACTTCTGCAACAGGGTATTGAATACAGGCGCAATATTGTTGCTGAGTTAGGCTGGTGGTCAAATTCGCTTTAGCACCGTACATCGCTTGCAAGCGCTGCTTAATATTATCCAACGCTAATTGATTACCTTCTGCACCAAAGCCCTTGGTCGACCTTGATTGATCCTGCCCTAGCTCTGGTAATAAAACGGGATTGGTCACCACTAAAGTGAACAATCCATTTTCATAACTGGCTTTTATACTCACCGTGCCACCTTCTGGCAACTGCTGAATACCGTGATAAATGGCATTCTCTAACAAGGGCTGTAAGCATAAACTAGGAATCGGTAATGATTGCGGAACATCATCACACTGCCAATCGATGGTTAACCGCGACCCTAACCGCAGCTGCTCAATACGCGTATAACGCCGGCACAATGCTAACTCTTCCGCCAAGCTCACCTGCGTCGCAACCTCCGCAAGGCTGGCACGGAATAGGCTCGCCAAATCCTCCACCGCGGTTTCCGCCGCCTCCTGATCAACAGGGATTAAGCTGGCAATAATATTCATACTGTTAAATAGAAAGTGCGGCCGAATACGTGACTGCAACGCCTGAATACGCGCCTGAAGTTCCGTACGCTGCTGCAACTGTAATTGCTGCATCAAATAAAAATAACGCAGGGTAATACCTGCCAATACCGCACAAATAATAATATTAGTTATCAACGCAGGCAGATCAATTGCCCACATCGGCACTGGGCTTTGACTGCTATTGAGCAACTTAGAAATATCGCCATTTAACATCCACTGACCAATAATCGTCGTCAGCGCAACCACGGCAATAATCAACAGATAGCAGGTACTGGCGGCGATTCTCAGTGGTAAACGGCTAAGACGCGGGCGTAACTGACATAACAGCGCAGCACTAACCAAAAAGCACCACTGCACAAATAAAGAGGTGAGCGCAAACCCTGTCCAACTAAATTGCTGCACGCCACTATCCGCCAACTCTAGGACGATCGCTAACAACTCAGACACCAACACCAAAAACAAAACCGCATGCACACTGCATAAATCCGGCAGGAAAAAGCTGTCGGGCGCATTGTCATTTTTGGGGTTATGGCTGTTTTGCATGGCTATCTTAAGCAGTAAATAATTGAATCAACTATAGCAGCTTGTATTACAGTTTGCGGTAAATACGCATCGTCCAATGATGCTGCTATAATGCGCCGCTTTCGAAACCCTTTATTTTCTACAACCAAAAGTGATGACACCATGACAGATCAGGATAAAGCCATTAAACCTTGGGGCGGACGTTTTTCTGAGCCCACCGATGCCTTTGTTGAACGTTTTACCGCCTCGGTTCAATTTGATCAACGCATGTATCATCACGACATTAACGGTTCATTGGCTCACGCGCAGATGCTGACAAAAGTAGCTGTGTTGACCGAAGATGAATATCAGCAAATACAGACAGGCCTAGAAGAAATTCGCAGCGAAGTTGAAGCCGGAGAGTTTCAGTGGTCGATCACGCTAGAAGATGTGCATATGAACATCGAAGCCCGCTTGACTGACAAAATCGGCATCACCGGTAAGAAGCTCCACACCGGTCGCTCTAGAAACGATCAAGTAGCCACGGATATTCGCCTGTATTTACGCGATGAGATCGACACCATTGCCAAAGAACTGACCCGTCTACAGCAGGGCATGATCGAGCTAGCCGCGAAGCAAGCCGATACTATTA
>CALBVI010000160.1 GCA_937969395.1 uncultured Spongiibacteraceae bacterium
GTTAAAGATTGGGTAAACGATAAGTTTTTAGGCCGTATTGAAGAAATTATCTCGGAGCTATCACCTGAACTGGCAAAAGGCGTCAGTTTAGAGATTGGTATGCAGAAATCAGCCCAACCGAGAACACCAAGTCAAAATAGACCTGCAGCTATTGAAAGGCCTGCCCCAGTTAGGCAGCAGCGTACTAATTCATATACATCACCTAAAGCACAGCCACCAACAAGAAAGATAGAAGTTGAGGGTAGCATCCAGCATCAAAGCTCCCTCAGTGAAAATTATACATTTGATACCTTTGTTGAAGGTAAGTCGAATCAGCTAGCTCGCGCCGCAGCGACACAGGTTGCTGCCAATACAGGTGGAGCTTATAACCCCTTGTTTTTATACGGTGGTGTTGGCTTAGGTAAAACACATTTAATGCATGCAGTAGGTAATTCATTATTGCAACAAAACCCTGATGCTAAAGTCGTTTATCTCCACTCCGAGCGTTTTGTTGCTGATATGGTGAAGGCGCTGCAATTAAATGCTATTAATGAGTTTAAGCGTTATTATCGTTCTGTTGATGCTTTGTTAATTGATGATATTCAGTTTTTCGCAGGCAAAGAGCGCTCACAAGAAGAGTTTTTTCATACCTTTAATGCTTTGCTTGAAGGTGGCCAACAAATGATTTTAACCTGTGATCGTTACCCAAAAGAAATTAAGGGTTTAGAGGAGCGTTTAAAGTCTCGTTTTGGCTGGGGGTTAACAGTCGCTGTTGAACCTCCTGAGTTAGAGACAAGAGTTGCTATTTTGATGAAGAAGGCGGAACAGGCAAAAATAGATTTGCCTGCGGATGCCGCTTTTTTTATCGCGCAAAGAATTCGATCAAATGTTCGCGAGTTAGAAGGTGCGCTTAAGAGAGTGATAGCGAGTGCTCACTTTACTGGTAGGCCGATCGATATTGAGCTTATTCGTGAATCGTTAAAAGATTTACTGGCGCTGCAAGATCGTCAAATTAGTCTTGATAATATACAGCGAACAGTCGCTGAGTATTACAAAATTAAAGCATCCGATATGATGTCAAAACGTCGAAGTCGCTCTGTTGCCAGGCCTAGACAAGTTGCTATGGCATTAGCGAAAGAGCTTACAAACCATAGCTTGCCTGAAATTGGTGAAAGTTTTGGGGGTCGCGACCATACGACGGTATTACATGCTTGTCGGAAGATTAAAGAGCTTGATGAAACAGATGCAGATATCCGCGAAGACCGTAAAAATTTGCTGCGTTTATTAACCACTTAATAATTTATTTACATTGATTTATTTGTGTAGCCCAATCGAATAGAAAAGGATATTGATAGACATGAAATTTGTTATTTCCAGAGAAGCGCTTTTGAGACCACTTAATTTGGTGGCAGGTGTTGTTGAACGTCGTCAAACGCTACCTATTCTGTCAAATGTCATGTTGGTGCTTGAAGGCGATCAGCTTTCTATTACTGGTACCGATTTAGAAGTTGAGTTGGTCGGTCGGGTGCAATTAGAACAAGCTCCGACAGCTGATGGTGAGATTACTGTTCCTGCAAGAAAGTTAGCAGATATTTGTAAGTCCTTACCAGATGGTTCAGATCTAGAGTTTTCTCTTGAAGATCAAAGAGTTATCGTACGTTCTGGGCGTAGTCGATTCACTTTATCAACACTTTCCGCCAATGATTTCCCCAATGTTGAAGATGGCGCTGGTGGTCATCAGTTAACAGTTAAACAGGGCGATCTTAAGCGCTTAATTGATCGCACTAGCTTTGCTATGGCACAGCAGGATGTTCGCTATTACCTAAACGGTATGTTGTGGGAATTAAAAGCAGGCCAATTGCGGGTTGTTGCAACCGATGGCCACCGTCTAGCGGTTTGTACCTTAGTTACCTCAATTGATATTGCTGAAAGTTTACAGGTCATTTTACCTCGCAAAGGCGTGATCGAATTGGCCCGCTTACTTATTGCTGAGAACGAAGAAGTAGATCTTGTTATTGGTAGTAATCATATTCGTGCGACAACATCAGAGTTTACCTTCACGTCTAAGCTCGTTGATGGCAAGTTCCCTGATTATGACCGCGTCCTGCCTAAGGGCAGTACCAAGGCTGTGTTTGGCTCCCGTGAAGATCTTCGTCATGCGTTCTCTCGTGCGGCTATTCTTTCTAATGAGAAGTATCGCGGTGTTCGGCTAATGTTGTCTGATAATAATGTTCAGATTTTAGCGAATAACCCTGAGCAGGAAGAGGCGGAAGAGACAGTTTCTGTTGATTATCAGGGCGAATCACTTGAGATTGGCTTTAATGTTAGTTACTTGCTGGACGTTTTAGGTGTGCTAAGAGGCGATAAAATTAAGATTTCACTGGCTGATGCCAATAGTAGCGCCTTGCTTGAAGAGTCTGAAGAAAGTGACTCTATGTATGTTGTTATGCCAATGCGTCTTTAGTCTTTATTGTAGATACATTTTCTTTTTATGCTTATCCGTCGGTTAGAAGTTTCAGGTGTTCGTAACCTGACGGCGGTTAAGCTTGATCCCCTCTCCCTTGTTAATATTATCTTTGGCGTTAATGGTGCTGGTAAAACTAGCTTATTAGAGTCGTTACACATACTTTCTTCTGCCCGTTCTTTTCGTAGTCATAAAATAAACACCTTAATTAATTCTGCTGCTGACAAATGCGTTTGTTTTGCGGAAATCGA
>CALBVI010000161.1 GCA_937969395.1 uncultured Spongiibacteraceae bacterium
AAAGTTGAATGTTTTTTGCATCTTTACCATATAAGCCTAATTCAAGTTTGGAGCTACTTACTGCATCTTGGCTTGCTGGTCGCTGACCAAGTACGGGAGGCTGCTTCCATGACTCACTTAAAAAGGTGGGAGGTAGTAGCGGTGCAACCGGTACATACGGCGCCTTAGGTTTCAACACAGCCGAGCTTTCCTCTGCCACAAGATTAAACGATGACATTAGCAATGCACCTATAGCCAATGACATTGGAAAAATACTTTTTATTGATTGCATCTTCTGCCTCTTATAAATTATTCAAAAAAATTGCGGGGTAAATAAACTGAGTTAATAGGCGTTAAGAAAACGCCTCGCAGCTTCCGGGTCACAATCTAAAATTTCTGCATTACTGCTCGGGCTATATGTCCAATGAGTACTATGTATCACTGGCTCAGTCAAAAAATCGGGATCACTTAAAACAAAGCTGTAATCCAACTTACTTTTATCTTTACTCAATGAAAACTTTTCAGTCAATTTTTTATCGAGCCCGGCCGGCAAACCAAAGGCATTACCAATTAAATGCTCTTCAAATAATATGGTTTCAACC
Organism: uncultured Spongiibacteraceae bacterium; assembly: GCA_937969395.1. Lineage (GTDB taxonomy): Bacteria > Pseudomonadota > Gammaproteobacteria > Pseudomonadales > Dasaniaceae > Oceanicoccus. The sequence continues at coordinate 582 of CALBVI010000161.1, forward strand.
ATTAGTACATCATCATCCCAATAGCCAACAGAATAACCTTGATTAGACGCTGGCACGTTTTCAGGGAGCGATCGACCATCAACAAAAACTCTGCGGACGGCACCTTCATTGGGCACTTTAATCTCAATAAAGCCCTCATCAAACTTGATCACTATCGGTGCTGGCACCAACATCACAGCAGGTGGCGCATAGGGAATACAATCCGCCGATGGTGTCTGCGAACCGTCATAAACCGCGATAGCATCGCTGCCTTTTTGGCTTAGCGGCCAGGATTCTTTAACCGCCTGCGGTGTTATAAAAAAGAGACCATTAGTCAGCGCTGGCCCCATCCATATGCCTTCAATACTTTTTGCATACACAGGATCTGGAATTTTTTGATTACGCGGCGCGCGCCTTAAACTCAGGATATATTCGCTACCATCCTGTTTTCTTATTAACTCACCAGCAGCTAATCGTCGATCCGCATTGCGCGGCGGATGTGCTTCGATACTGAGCTTTTCACCGATAACAAATGTCTCTTGAGAAATACCTAAGCGCCGCAGAGTACTGCCATTGACAGTTTCAAACTCCCAAGTCTCAATTTCACCCTGCAAACCCATCACGTCAAGAGTTAAATAAGCATGGGGATTAGTCAGATCAAAAGCCGTTAAGACGCCTTCCATAATGACTGTTTTTTGCATATCAAAGGCCTGAAAACTATGATGTGCAGAGGCAGGTCCGGCCAAAAAAAGCACGACGATAGCCGTAACAACGACTCTCACAACAATCCGACTTAACGATAAAAACATAACTCCGGACATTCTTTGATTCCTTTTAATTCAAAGCTTCCATAATTTTAAAACACTGAAGAACTCCGTTCCCACCAATGTTGTATTGGTCACAGCCTTCATTTTGGCAAACGCTTCAGACGCTTCAATATTTTCCAAGGTATTAATCAGATCAACATAACTAGGCGCAGCGATGATTACCGCATGTGTCGCTGCATTGCCTCGTAGTTTCTGAATACGAATCATGCCTTTATTTTTAACATTATTTGCAGCCTTCCAATCATCCATCGCCGCCAAGTAATCCTTATCGTTGCCAGCGTTTAGCGTCATTGAAACGACATAACCGTCTTGCTGCCATAAGCTGTCTCCCCAAGCTAGGCGCTGAATCGATAGATATGATCCATTGGTTTTTGAAAAGTCATGCGCAGCTTTAACAAACTTGAACCATTGCTTTGATTTTGCTCGCGACTCTATCGATGCTTCCATATCTTCCAAACTTTCAAAAACAGAAACAATCGTATGGGTCGAAGGATTATCACCATCATGCAAACGCCTTAACAAAGTTGTACTTTTAGCTTTGCTCTCTCCAGACATGACATATTCGCCTAAAACGGAAATCATCGACGATTGATCAGAAACAATAACATCGGTAATCAGTTCAAATTGAGCGGAAGCCATACGGCTCGTCGATAACAATATCAATACAATGAAAACTTTCGATAAGCTTATTTTCATTATTCTCTCCACTTTTATTTATTATTTTAAGTGCTAAAAATACTGCCTTAACTCGACGCCAATTAGGTCCGTAAAAACTTTATGCAAGCGGGCTTTAATACCTCTGCCTGCGCATCGGTCAAACTCATCCGCCCATTCTCTGGATCAACAATAAACGTGCTAAGTTGATTGCTGCCCTGATTGGCAACCAGCAAATAGTTGCCGCTTGGATCAAAAGTAATTCCGCGAGGACCTATACCACCGCTAGGTACTATTTCAACCTCTTTCAATTTACCTGTTGCTAGATCAATACGGTGTACGGCTATGCTGTTGTGTCCTCGATTGCCGGTATAAACAAATTTACCGTTAGGATGTAATTTAATGTCCGAGGGCCTAGTCAATGTCGCATCGCCTTGCGGAATACTTGAAACGGTTTGAACAAACTCTAGCTCGCCTGTTTTTGAGTGATAACGAAAAGACGATAAGCTAGGTTCAGACTCGTTGGATACAAAAACAAAAGGAGCGCTTTGATGAAAGGCAGAATGTCGCGGTGCAATACCGGGAGCCACAGAAAAATGCTTCGCATCTTCCAATCTCATTTTTTTCTTATTCAATCTATAGGTATAGAGACGATTGCTACCCTTGTCGCCAACCAAGACACGCTCATTACTAGGATCAAAAACAACCGAGTGGGCATGAGCACTGCGTTGAGAGTCAACACCCTTTACACCACCGACCCGATCCAATATAGCGACATCTGAAGCTGCTGAAATAGTCCCGTTAGCATTTAAGGGTAATACCGCTAAAGTAGCATCATCAAATACTTTCTCAATTTCGGGAACACCATTTTTCACTACCACTCGGGTAACCGCACCAATACCGCCATGATTACTGACAAGCAATAACTTCCCACTATCGTCGATGGCAATCATTGAGGGATTAGTACCCATTGAAGGCTGGGTATTTAAATGGGTTAATGAACCGTCTTGGGGGTTAATAGCAAATGACAAAACGCCACCACCAGCCCCGGCCTCATCATTAAGGTCGCTGACTTCTTCGGTAGAATAGAGAAAACGGCCATCCGCAGAGATCGCCAAAAAGCCTGCATTCAAATCTTCAAACTCTGGTCCAGTTCTGCTGACAAACGTCAGTGAGCCATCGGTATTAACTTCAAAGACACTAATGCCACCACCGCCACCTTTACCGAAACCAGGACCTTGAGTCCACGCTCCAACATAGGCGTATGTTTTACCCATACTAGCAGCTTGGCCTACCGTACTTGCTGCCGCTAAACCTGCAGCAGTAAACGCAATGAATTCTCTTCTCGAAATTGTCGTTGGCATGCGGATCCCTCCTAAGAACATTAGTAATGTGGATATCAAATCACGACTTAAATATAGAAAATATATTCATGCCATTTAAGCGTGAAAATTTATTGTTAGTTAGCAAGTTTAAATCGCTGCACACGTCTACCTGTGGCCGTTTCAGCAACATAAATATTACCCTGTGAATCTACAGAGATAGTATGGCCATGAGTAAATTGACCACTATAGTGACCGGGGCGACCAAAGTTTGAGAGAATCTCACCACTCTTGTGATCCAATACATGGACGATTTCTTTAGAACCGTTCATCACATAAAGGTATTTCTGCTCGGAGTCTGCCGAAAAATCGACGGACCAAACACTTCCCCGATAATCAGGCACTTCAGCAGTACCAGTGCGCACCCAGATATTGCGAATGAACTTACCGCGTTTATTGAACACTTGGATGCGATCACCTTGGCGATCACAAACGTAAAGAAGCCCTTCGTTGCTCATTGTTATGCAATGGACAACCATAGTAAAAGCGCCGCCCTTGCCTTCTCTACTTTCTTCAACGGTTGCTTGGCGGCCCCACTGACGCAGAAACTTTCCCTCATTATTAAATACGGCAACACGTCGATTACCGTAACCATCAGAGATATAAATATCGCCGTTAGCTGGATCGACAGCCATATCAGATGGACGGAACAATTGCACTTGACTAGAATTTTGAGCCTTGCCAGTTATTTTACTATCGGAGGTATCAAAAGCGCCTTTAGTACCTATCTGCAACAGCAATTCACCTTCGTGATTGTATTTTTGAATAATGCCGTCAGCATTACCCGCCACATAAATATTGTCTTCGGCATCAAAGACGCAGCCGTGGATAGAAGTAGGCACCAGATGCGGATCACCAAAGCTGGTCACTAAATTACCTTCCATATCAAAAATTTGAATGGGTGGTGCCTGTCTAGAATGTTGCATTTCTTCGTCGGTGATATTACGACGATCCACGACCGCAATGTGGTCGTGAGAATCGACACAAGTACCACCTAACTGACCATTGATCCAACCCTCTGGTAGTGGCTTTGGCCAACTGGGGTCAACTTCGTAAACTGGCGCATCCTGTGCAAACGTTTGAACGCTAAATATCAACAGCGAACCGGCAATTAACTTAATCATAAATAACTTCCTATTCTTTTTATTGGCACCGTTTTATTACTGCGCTTTCATCCCGGCTTTTTTGTGCAACCTTTAAACGCTTAACCTTAAGCGAAAAACGATTAATTATTATCATAAAACCTAGGTTTCACATTTCCACTCGCCTACCTCTCGACCTGGAACCCAGGCCCAAAAGCGAGTCAATTCAAATGGCTTGGTAAAGGTGTCTAGATCAAAAACAGCAATTTTATAATCCAATCTTTGCTCATCTTCTGTTAGATTAAAACGTTCAACCAAGCGAATATTTTTACTTTGTGGAGTGCCAGCATCGTCAAAATTTGGCGCATTAATATTGGTTGTTTCTACCACCAAAGTATCAGCTTCCCACTTACCAACAGAATAACCACGATGGAAATATTCATCAGGCACCTCGGCACCTTTTTCCGTCATATGGATTCGCCTAATCGCATCATCCTCTTCAAACTTCATAAGAATGTCTTCACCATCGCGAATAAACTCAAAAGGATGTGGTGTAATCATTAAATAAGGCATGCCTTTTTCCCAGCACTCAAAACGTTCCGCCGCAAGCGGATCCCACTTTGCTTTTATTTCTGCGGTGGCCTCAGTGATTGGATAACCCCCTTTAAACATTGGGAAAGAAGGGTCATTTAATACCGTACTCCATACTCGATAAATCCCTTCGGCCTTTTCTCTAGCTTCCTGTTCAACTTGCTTAGTGTATTTTGGGGTAAGAACAATCGAGCGATTAGGATCGGTGAAATGAGGCGTTCCTCGAAGAGAAATGATAATTTCTTGCCCATCAGCCAACAGAATATTTGCACCGCCCATCTCATCACTGCCATTGAAGGCGGGATTACCAAGTACTTTAACCGGTTCACCAACGTGCAAAAACTGCTCACCAAAGCCTCTTGATCTAAATATGCTGAGTGCTGCCAATTCAACTTCCCACTCGGTAACACCGCCAGAATCATTAGCCACTTCCACGGCAAACTTTACATGCGGATTTCGCCATAGAACAGAACTAACAGTGCCTTCAATTTCTATAAAATCCTTTCGGTCGTAATAACCTGTTGTGCTGTGATGTGCGTGTATAGAAGCAGATCCTAAACAACAAATAAGCAGTAAAAATATACACTGGGTAAATCTATTCATCTTCATCTCCGAACGAACGTTTAAATACGCTGACTTAATAAACAGCGTTCGCTTTAAATTTCTTATTACTTTTTATTAATCAAAAACCAACTAACTTTATTGTGGTCCACCTGGGCCGGTGTATTTCAATACTCGCAATCCAGCTGAGGCATCCGCCACATACAAATAACCATTTTCACCAATCAGCACATCATAAGTATGTGAACCGGTGTATCCCGACTTATCGACATTCATATCCTTATCAATGCTGTAACGGTAATAACCCGCTTCTTTAAGATTAGTTGGGTCGGAAATATCTATAGCGCGTAATCCACCACCGTACCAAGCCATAAAATACAGATCGGGGCCCCATGCATTACCGATATGCGATGAAGCACCGATGACCAGAGGCTCAGAAGTAACTACTATTCGATATTGCGAGGGATCAGAAGGTTGCTTGGGGTTTTCTGTATCGCAAGCCATGTTCAGATCTGTCAGGAAGTGAGAAATAATTTTTGGATTTTTTTCGTCACTAATGTCAAACATGCGAACGTGGCCATACGGACACGTAAAGTATTCGTCAGACATAATTAACAAATTCTCACGTCCGGGAATCAATTTGGCGGAGTGGGCATTACCGCAACCAGCAGCTTGCCCGCCGGCAGCTCGTATGCAAGCATCAATATCAGGATTAGTCGGATCAGCCCCCGGCAACATATAGTCCATTTGCGATATGAATTTAGGATCTGTTTTATCGCTGATATCCATAATTATCAAGCCCGCCTGATGATACGAAAGATAGGCGCGTTCGCCAGCATCATCGACTGTGACGTAATGCATACCAACGTGTTTAGTCCATTTATCCTCTGCGTTTTTAACTACAGGGTTAATAAATATCGGTTGCTGTTCCCAATTACGAATCGCATCTTCTTCTGGGGTTTTCTGCCCGGGTATCCACCACTTCCCTGTCTCGACAGGATTCATAGGATCACTGACATCGACAATGACAAAAATTTTGCCGATAAAACCTTCGTACTCCGAGCCGACATACAAATAATTACCCATGAAATTAAAATGGTGCACGCCATGGTTATCGGGATAGTGGCCTGTCTCAGGGTTAGGAGCAGACACCGGCGCTTTCCAATAAGACAAGTACTTGGGATTAGCAGGGTCAGAGACGTCATAGAATTTAACCCCATGATTACCTTCCTGAACTTTACTGCCAGCTCGATAATGCTCCTGGTTAACGCCAACAATATTACCGGGCCCCTTTTGCACATAATGGCTATGAGTCTTCCAACCTGGGTCCCAACAAGCGGGTGCTTTTTCGCCTGCGGCAATTTGCGGATCTTGCCAATCCACCTTACAAGGTGATTGCGTGGGTAAGTTGGGGAAAGCGTAATCATTTGACCAAACTACATGCCCTCGCGGTGGCGAAGGTGAATTTTCTCGATCATAGGTATAAACGGTCGCAAGTCTCACTGGGTTAGCAGGGTCAGAGAGATCAACAGTTGCAAAGCATCGATCTGAACCCAGTATCTCTGACGTCAGCGTCGACGGATCGTAACAACCGGAATAAAGAATATCGCCATCGGGGTTTGGCCAAGGGCCAAGTTTTGCATAGGCACCCAGATCGACATTGCCATCAGCAGTTAGACCAGAACCAACGCGTTCAAAATTCCAGGCATCTTCCCCTGTGGTTTTTAAGGTATTGTGCTCAACTGCTTGCTGTTCTGTCATGCCCTGTGAAGTCGCACTAGCAAGCTGAGTCGCTGTATCTGACGCTACGGGCGCATCCTCACTACAGG
>CALBVI010000162.1 GCA_937969395.1 uncultured Spongiibacteraceae bacterium
TGCAGTATATTGAGAATTCGTCTTCGAATAGTTTAACCTCTTTCACAAGTGGATTTTCCGCTGATCGTAAAGCACTAATAAGAATATCGATTTCGCCATCAATCAAACGCTTCACATGACGATCATAGGATGCGACCTCAATAGAAACATCTATATCAGGGTACAAGCGTATCAATTGTGCTACCGCACTTGGCACCAGGTCCGATAGAGCCAACGGCAGTGCCCCAACTCTAAGCTTACCTCCTGTGTCTCCTCGAATTTCAGCAATATCTTGGCGCGCATATTCTAGCTCGACAAAAGCCAGCTTCGCACTACGAGTCAGTCGTTCACCGCTGTTCTCAAGCAGCACACGATTATTATGGACAATAAACAGCGTAGAACCCAATGCCTGCTGTAAATCAGATAGCGACTTGTGTACCGTCGACTGCGCAATGTTTAGATGCCGCGCGGCAACTGAAAAATTCTCATGCTGTGACACCGCGATAAGGTTTCGCAGATGGCTATTCCTGATATGGTTAATCCGAGCTCTTGGGACAACGTTGTTTGATGGCAGGATAGACAGGCCACGCTCCAACTGAGCAAACGCCCTCCTCGTTCTGCGTAACAGCAAATCCCCTGCCAAGGTTCGTTCCACCCCCTGCGTTGTGCGAACGAATAACTCGACCCCTAACTCCTTCTCAAGCCCACTGATTGCCCGAGACGTAGCCGACTGGCTCAAATGCACGGCTTCCGCGGCACGGCTAATGTTTGCCGTCTTAGCAACTGCTTTAAAGACCCTCAGCTGTTGGATATTTAGAAAATCGGTTGGTTTACCCGTCATTGATATACTCAGCTCCTAAAGTTAGCGGCCGTACTCCGTGGCTGAAAAATTTGCGACCATATCAAATTGATTGGGTAGTTTAGGGTTCCCTAAGCTAATCCCCCCCAAAAACATGAACACTATTGGCGACTCTATATCGGTCCCAACCTAACTCCATCTCGGCAAGCTTGGCTGGGTATTCTTTGGATAGATCTGTCAATTCTGCCAGATCTGTCGATAAATTAAATAACTGCCATTGGCCCACACCATAGGGCTTTTTCATCCATACAATTTTCCATTCATCCTCTCTATAGGCGCGTCGATCAAAGAGTTCCCAGCCATAGTTATTATTAAGTCGGGCTTGGCTGGGGGCACGGCTACCGAGCATGGATACCAGAGATTTACCTGCTAGCGTATATTTGGGAAGTGCTTGACCAACGGTCGCGCTCGGAGCTATGCCTACCAATTCTAACACTGTTGGATATACGTCAGTGACATGAACAACAGAATTTACGTAACTCCCCTTTTTCTCGATGCTTGGCGATGAAATGATTGCAGGGACCCGAATCCCCCCCTCGGTTACAAATGCCTTTTGCATCCTAAAAGGCGCTGCGCTCACATGGGCCCACCCTGGACCAACAGACGAATGTGACGTAGCGGTTCCAAGATGACTGAAGCTATTATCAAAGTTTTCCGGTATCCAGCTCTGGTTACCGGGAAAATCCTCAGGTAATTTAGAGGCCGGTCCATTATCGGACATAAATAAAATAAATGTTTCTTCTAAGCGCCCCGTTGTCTCTAAAAACTCAATGACCCGTCCTAATTGCTGGTCCATATGTTCAACCATAGCCGCATAAAGTTCCATTTTTCGCGCATTGTTTCGTTGCTCAAGCTCTGCCAGGCTCCCCCACTCTAAGATGCTCTCTGGCCGGGGAAACGGGTTTGCATTCGAATCAACGAGTTTCAACTGTTGCATGCGAGCAAGGCGATTGCGTTTAATCTCGTCCCAACCTATGTCATAGACGCCTTTGTATCTATTAGCATATTCATCCGGAACATGTAGAGGCCAATGTGGTGCAGTAAAGGCCAAGTACGCAAAGAACGGCTGGTTCTTGTTTTCCCCTTCGTCGATATACTCAATGACCTTATCAGCATAAAATTCAGAAGAGTAAAAATCCTCAGGCAAAGCACCGACTGCTTCCCCATCCTCTTGATAGTGCACCACCGGCACTTCTCTTTTGTAGCCTTTTTTGTCATTAAAATGGCTGCCAAGTCCCTCCATCAGAGCGAATGAACGCTGAAACCCCTGATAGCCCGGTGTGCTTGCTTCAGTATCACCAAGGTGCCATTTGCCAGCCATATAAGTGGCGTAGCCATTTTCTCCTAATGTTCTGGCTAAGGTTTCAACATCACTACGCAGTGTGCCCTGGTAGCCTGGCAAGCCCTCATGATGCTGTTTGCGTGTTTCAGCCATCGTGCCGAGACCCACTTGATGGTGATCTACCCCCGTCAACAACATTGCTCGCGTGGGCGAACAGCTAGGGCTTGTATAGAAACTCGTTAAGGTGATGCCTTTCGCGGCAAGCGAAGCAAGCGTTGGAGTATTGATCTCTCCACCATACATCGATAAATCGGAGTACCCCAAATCATCCGCAACAACAATTAAAATGTTAGGTCGATTGGGAGGTGCCTGCGTTGTTGGCTCATAGGCAGGCGAATCTAATTCACAAGCAAGAAAAAGAAGGGGGCTAGCAAACGCTACGAGAATTTTAACCCAAGTGTTAGCACGGCATTTCCTCAGAGCGGTGGATAGCCGAACGCCTCTATTGCATTCAGTCATAGCCATAGGTTGTACATTCCCATCGCTGCAAACAAGCATTTAGCTCGCGTGTACTCATTTCAAATCCTCTCTCGTACGATACTTCGGGCTTGAAAAGACCAAACTGATAATACAGATTACGATTGGATTTTCGCTAGTCACTTAAAAACTGTACAAACACCTCGACAGTGCAGCTTCAACACCTCGATTAACGAAGGCATTGCC
>CALBVI010000163.1 GCA_937969395.1 uncultured Spongiibacteraceae bacterium
CTTCCGCAACATAGCCTTCATTATCCAACAGCAATGCTTCTTCGCAACCGCTGTCCAATGCTTCTTTTAATGCCAGCATTGAATTGATGTAATGACCGTTTGCCTTAGCTTTACACATCGAAATATTAACGTGATGACGGGTATATGAAGAAGTGCGAACTTTAATACCGTGTTCGCGCGCTTCCGGTGACATATAAGAAGGCCACTCCCATGCCGCAACCATGACATGTGTTTGAAGATTATCAGCGCGTAAGCCCATACCTTCTGAACCGTAAAAAGCCATCGGCCGTAAATACGCTTCCTCTAAATTATTTTCTCGCACTACCGCTTGCTGCGCTTCGTTGATAACTTCTTTGCTGAACGGCATATCCATAGTCAGAATATGCGCGCTGCGAAACAGTCGATCAGTATGCTCTTGCATCTTAAAAATACAGGTGCCGTTATTTTGAGTATGGTAAGCACGCACACCCTCAAAAACGCCCAAGCCATAATGAAAGGTGTGGGTCAGCACATGCACTTTGGCTTCGCGCCAAGGTACCATCTCACCGTCTAACCAAATAACACCATCGCGATCGGCCATGGACATATAGCGTACTCCTCAAATCACCCTCCGCCGCGGAAGGCTGAATCATTGTTTAATGAGCTGACATTCAATCATGAAGATGAATAATGTCAGCGACTTATTTTTTTGTTTCGTTATATAGGCCCAGCCGCTAATCGGCTAAGCCATTAATTGTGACCACTTGCTAATAACCAACTGGCGCTGTGATTCATATTCACTCATCAGCACCTGATTAGGCTGCTGCTGTAAGCTCAAACGATGAACATGACTACGATAGGCCTTATAGGCATCGATTAGCGCCTGCGCCTCAGCTTCAATAAAAAGCCGCTGCTGCTGTAAAGATTGCAGAATTCGGATGTTGTCCGTGTAGACCGCTAATGCAGGGTACTGGTGTGACCAAGCAAGAACAGCGTATTGCACCATAAATTCGATGTCTACGATAGCTCCAGTGCCATGTTTAAGGTGAAAAATTGGTGGATCAGCGCTTTCTAGTTCTTTTGGCAATAAATGATCGCGCATCTTTTGCCGCATCTGCACGACTTCCTCCTTTAATGCCTCCGCATCTCGTGAAAGACATAATAGATTACAACGCAACCATTCAAATCGCTGCGCCAAATCAACATCACCTGCCACTACTCTAGCGCGAACAATCGCCTGATGCTCCCAAGTCCATGCTGACTTACGTTGATACTGCTCAAAAGCCGTTAACGTTGTCACCAACATACCTGAATCGCCCGAGGGCCTAAGGCGCATGTCCACCTCATATAAATCACCCATCGGCGTTTGCGCAGTGAGAATATGAATCATGCGCTGGCCAAGGCGAGTATAAAAAACTGAATTTGCCTGCGGCCGCTCACCATCTGTCATGCCATTGGGGTCGGCATCATAGATAAACACCAAATCCAAATCTGAACCGTGCCCCAGCTCAATCCCTCCCATCTTGCCGTAACCCGCAACCACAAAGCTCTTATGCTCATCTGTAAACGGCTCACTAGCTTCATCACTGAGAAGGTTTTGCGGCCGTCCATGTCGATTAATCATATAGTGCCAGGCAACATCGACAACGTGCTCAAGAATAACTTCCGCTAGCAAGGTTAAATAATCGCTGACCCGCATTATCTCTAATTGATTCGTCACTTCAGCAGCGGATATTCGCAACTGATGTGCCTGCTTGAAATAACGCAGACCATCCATATGCGCCTCAAGATCATCCCAGGGAATACGCAACATTTGCTGCTGCAACTCACTCGCCAAATCTTGTTTGTCCGGTACAGTGAACAGCGTACGCGAATCAAGCAGTTCATCGAGCAACACTGGGTGTCTCGCCAATTGTGTCGCAATCCAAGGGCTGGCGGCACACAGCGTAACTAGGTGCTGCAAGGCGGTGGGGTTTTCAGTCAACAACACCAAGTAGGCTGTTCGGCGCAGTACTGATTCGATTAAAGGAAATATCCGCAACACCGTCTCACCAGGGCGTTCAACATTGGCGGCAGTCGCTAACAACAATGGCATAAATTGATCTAAACGTTCACGCCCCACCGGCTGCATACGCATCACAACCGACTCAAGTTTTAACCCCTTAAATCGCGCTAAAACATCTTCACCCGCTTCGTAACTTTGCTGCTGCAAAAAGCTCAACGCCACTTGTTGATCACCGCTATCTAACCAAACATTTGACCAGTCATCGCTTAATGATTTATCGTCCGCCGGCTCATCGGCATCGGCAATCACCGCCTGAAAATGTTCAGCAACATTATCGCGATGCAGCGTTAGCGCTAAAGAAAACTCATCCCAACTACAAAATCCCATTGCCATTGCCAGCACTGATTGCGGATAAGGATCAACCGGCAGCGCCTGCGTTTGCCTATCATCAAACGCCTGCAATGCATGCTCAGTATTACGTAAAAAATAATACGCTTTGGTTAAGTTCTCTACCGCCTCCACAGACAAATATTTTCTTTCCGCAAGCTCTGATAAAATCGCCAATAAACTGCGCTGTTGCAATGCTACTTCACGGCCGCCGCGAATTAACTGAAAACATTGAGCAATAAATTCGACTTCTCGAATGCCTCCTGCACCCAACTTAACATCACCTTGCAAGCCACGCCGCGTAACTTCCTGGCGAATCATTTGTTTCATCGAGCGCAAAGAATCAATAACAGAAAAATCAATATAGCGACGAAAAACAAAGGGGCGCAACATCGTCATTAAATTTTCGCACTGCTCAGCATCACCGCAAACCGCTCGCGCTTTAATCATCGCATAGCGCTCCCAATCTCGCCCCTGATCTTGGTAGTACTCTTCCATTGCATCAAAACTTAAAACTAATGCACCGCTGTCGCCATAAGGCCGAAGACGCATATCAACCCGAAAGACAAAACCATCGGCTGTCGTTGCATCTAAGCTGGCAATAACACGCTGACCTAAACGGGTAAAAAATTGCTGATTATCCAATGTTCTTTTAATCGTTGATTCTTTGGGTGCGACCGTCTCACCTGAATGTGGATAAGCAAAAATCAAATCGATGTCAGATGATAAATTTAATTCATGAGCACCAAGCTTACCCATACCCAAAATCACCATCGATTGCTCAACAAGCTCACCGTTAACAGTGGCGCAGGGAACGCCATGCTGTGAAGCTAACTGATGATGATGGAAATTAGTAGTCTGTTGAATTGAAACATCTGCCAGCGCTGAAACATCCGCCGTAGTTTCTTGCATATCTGCTAAACGATTTAAATCGCGCCAAATAATGCGAAACATTTCTCTTTGCCGACAATAACGCAGCTGTTGATCGAACGCCTTAACATCGTCAATATCAAACAAAGCAGAAGAAACTATTTTTTCTATCTCGCTATTAGCATATGTTTTTTGTAGGCAGCCCTCATCAATTAAGGTTTTAAATAAATCTGGCTTTTGCATACAAAGATTAAACGCATAGCGACTACCTACCCAAGTACGGATAAGCGCCACACGAAAAGCACCATCCTCACACTGCGCCAAAAACCAATTTTCGTATTCAGCATGTTTCTCTAAAAAATTAATTTTCAGCTGTTCAAACTCTGACAACAAAGAAGAAGGCATCTTATCTAATGACAAAGGGGAAAATAACTCAGTAATAAATGACATAGCAGCTATTCAGCCTCAATAGTAAGGGGATAATGCTTCAACTAAAAAACTTAAAGCAATGTATAAAGAATAGAGAGATAGATATTGGGACTAAAGCGTTTTAAAAAACCGATCTGAACGCGGCATATAATAATTATTATAATCTAATGAAACAACAACGTGTTTAGCTCGGCCAACAATTTCATCACGGGGGACAAAACCAATAACACGCGAATCAGAACTGTTATCACGATTATCGCCTAGAGCCAGATAATAGTCGCTAGGAACAATAACAGCATCGAAGTTTGCTAACTCGCCAGGCTCGCGTTGAATTCTTATTTGATGCTCTACGCCTAATAAATCTTCAGTGATCTCAATGTCAGTTATATTAATGTCAGTTATATTAATATCGTCAGCAGACATACTATCTATATAGGAAAGCGGCTTTCCGTTAATGATCAAACTGTTATCTGACATTGCAACCACATCACCAGGAACACCAACAACCCGCTTAACCAAACGAAGATCAGCAGCTGCCGAATCAAAGATAATAATATCACCACGTTGAGGGTCAGCACGCTTAACAAGAGAAACATGCGTAAAGGGAACCCGTAAATCATAGGCCATACGATTCACAAAAATTCGGTCACCCTCAACAATTGTCGGCAGCATAGAACCCGTAGGAACTTCATTCCAATCAGCGATGGCACTTCTAAAGACAAACATTAATGCTAAAAACAATACAAAAGATTTATTACTTTTCCATAAGCTAATTATTCTATCTTTCATTTTTATATCCCTTTTATCTTTCCAAAAAATAAATCATTTTTTCAATGAAGTCTTAATCTACTATTAACTTGCTCTCAAGCTACAATAAAAAATCATTTAGGTGCAGGTGCTACCCGCATCACTTCCGCAATGGTGGTATCGCCACTCGCAATTTTTTGCGCACCCGACAAACGTAAGGTTCTCATCCCCTCCTTCATCGCCTGCCTTCTTATGCCATCGATATTGGTTTGCTCATCCATTTGCTGTTGCACCGCCTCACTCATTGTTAAAATTTCATAAATCCCTTGTCGACCCATATAGCCGGTGTCTCGACACTCCAAGCAGCCTACGGGCTCATAAATATTATTTGGCAGACTCACTTTCCATGGTGCGGTCAATTCACGCCAGTCAACTTCGTTAATGACACCTTCTTTTTTACAGTGCGTGCATAAGGTTCTCACCAAACGCTGCGCCATGACACCTAAAATAGTTGCCTTCAATAAATAAGCGGGGATACCTAGCTCTAACATTCTTACAATGGCACTAGGTGCATCATTAGTATGCAGCGTTGATAATACTAGATGCCCGGTAAGTGCTGCTTGAATAGCCATTTCTGCCGTTTCAATATCACGGATTTCGCCAATCATAATAATATCTGGATCTTGTCGCATTAACGAACGAATACCGCTGGCAAAATCTAAATCAATATTGTGCTGAACCTGCATTTGATTAAAACTATTTTCAATCATTTCAATCGGGTCTTCGATGGTACAAACATTGACCTCAGACGTGGCCAATTGTTTTAAGGTAGAATAAAGCGTGGTCGTTTTTCCCGAGCCGGTAGGCCCTGTCACTAAAATAATACCGTTAGGGCGCTCGGTCATATCATGCCAACGTTTATAATCTTCATTAACTAGACCTAGCTGATCAAAACTACGCAGCAAAACATCGGGATCAAAAATACGCATAACCAATTTTTCACCGAACGCCGTCGGCAACGTTGATAAACGCAATTCAATTTCATTACCGTCAGGGCTTTTTGTTTTTAAGCGTCCATCCTGTGGCTTTCTTTTTTCGGCGACATTTAAACGTCCAAGAATTTTTAAGCGGCTAATTACTGCGGTGCCGACTTGGCCCGGCAATTCATTAACGTTATACAGCACACCATCAATACGAAAACGCACATGCGCAATTTCTCGACGCGGTTCAATATGAATATCACTAGCGCGCTGGTCAAATGCATATTGCAGCAACCAATCAACAATATTGACGATATGTTGATCATTGGCATCGGGGTCTTTCACATCACCCAATTCAAGCAATTGCTCAAAGTTAGTAACACCATCAAAATTACTACCACCCGCACCTGATGCGCCACGCACTGATTTCGACAAGCTATAGAATTCTACGGTGTAACGTTTTAGGTCAACGGGATCAATTAATACCCGTTTTATTTCGCGCCGCAGCACATGCTCAAGATTGGATTGCCAATGATTTTTAAAGGGTTCGCAGCTGGCAATAGTGACCGTATCAACATTCACATCAACCGCCAAAATGCCATGGCGCTGAGCAAACTCAAAAGACATCACCTCAGTAATGGAAGGTACATTAATTTTTAAAGGATCAAGATTAAAAACTGGCTGACCACAGCGACGACTTAACCAATCTAATAAAGTCGCTGCGTTAAGAATAAGATTGGGACGGCTGACATCCGACAAACCCTTTGAGGCAAGATAAATAAGGGGATGCTGAGTTAGCTGGTCTTTATTGCGCGGGCTGACCATCACCTCTCGATGAGTCCCCGCCGAAATCAAACCATCCGCCAGCAAATCATCTAATAACATCCGCAAATCAAGGGCTCTATCAGACCCTGTTACAGCACTCTTTGTCATACCATCAACTTGCATATCTTTTACGGACCTTAGTTGCTTCTCTATATGATTATCTATTATGGCTCAGTTTTAAATTTACGTCAGATTGTTCGTGATTATGTTTAATCAATATTAGTTGGAATTCTGACGCTGGAAATTCACTGCTTTGGCTACCTACTCACTAAATAGTTCAACGCCTAATACCTAGACCCTGCCCGTAGCTGTAAACAGTGATTATGAATATTTTCCAGCTCATCTTAATGTAGATGAATGCCCCAGATACAGGACCCACATCATTGAAATGAAAAAATGATAACAAACTATGCCTCGTAGCCTTTGGGCCTACAATCTAATAGAGGTGGTAGAAACAGCCTCAAAACGAGATACAAAACCATTACTAATTTCGTTGTACGTTTATTTTGTTTCTAATTTTCAAAAAATCACATGCAATAAGTTTCATTATGTTTTAATCTTGAGTCATACAAGCTCACTAAATATCCAAAAGATCTCGATTTTGGCATAGCTTCAATCTAGCTGCATCAATCTCAAAATTACTTTCGATGTTTAAAAACTACTATTTGGGAGACCCCAATGACTTCAAAAAACAATGCCTTAACGTTAATAGCATGGTGCTTGATCCTTTTATTGCAAAACACCACAGCAACAGCCGCCACAGAAACCGCCTCACCCGAAAAGATAACTCACTTTGAGCAACTCAATCTCAACAATGGCTTGGCCAACACGCCACCCATGGGCTGGAGCAGCTGGAACAATTTTGGTGTCGAGATTGACGAGCAACTACTTATTGAAACCATTGATACCATGGTTGCCAATGGTATGCGCGATGCAGGCTATATTTACGTCAATCTTGACGACGGCTGGCAGCGCTACAAAGGCAGCCGTGAAGACAAGCCATTAGAATACGACCCTGAAAAATTTCCTCGCGGTATTAAATATGTCGCCGATTACGCGCATTCACAGGGTATGAAACTGGGGATCTACTCTGGCCCAGGCGTCGATACCTGCGCTGGCTATACCGGTAGCCAAGGACACGAGGCCGAGGATGCAGCAATGTTTGCATCTTGGGGTATTGATCATCTGAAATATGACGCCTGCTGCTCTCATGAAAAAGAACCCGCCAACGTTGTTCGCGACGCCTTTCTCAGCATGTCCACAGCCTTACTTGATCAACAGCAAGACATCGTTTTACATGCCTGTCATTGCGGCTGGACCAATATATGGGAATGGGGTGCCGATATTGGCGCTAACCACTGGCGTATCGGCCAAGACATTTCCGATGACTTTGATTACCCAGACAATCGCGAAGATTACTACCACGATGTCTTGGATATGATTGACCGTGGCGTTGAACTGACACCTTATACCAAACCAGGGCAATGGAATGACTTCGATATGTTAATCGTTGGTTTGAATGGTGTCAGCAAAGAGCTGGTAGGCGCAGGCGCATCCAATATTGAATACAGAACCCATTTCTCGATGTGGTCAATTTTATCTTCACCTCTATTAACCGGCAGCGATGTCCGCAAATTAGATGACTACACATTAGAAACACTGACCAACCATGAAGTCATCGCCCTCAACCAAGATGCCCTTGGACTCCAAGCCAAGAAAGTTAAAGATGAGGGTGATTTAGAAATTTACGCCAAACCCTTAAGCGACGGCAGCTGGGCTGTAGCCTTACTTAATCGTGGTAGCACTACCGCAGTAATGAGCCTCGACTGGCAACAGGACCTGGGCTTAAAATGGGATTCAGTCACCATAAGAGATCTTTGGCAGCATCAAGATGTTGAGAATGATGGCGTATCTTACGATGTTGAAGTGATAGGTCACGAAGCCAAAGTACTACGTATTATCAAGAACTGATTCGTTACCTTATAGAATAACCTCAAGAAAATATTGCTCTATTAAAAAAGGCCCACCTGTTTTCAGTACTAATGAAACAGCGAGGCCTTTTTTAATTCTTACTCATTGCCTATATATTCTTATTGCGAACCCCAAGCAATATTGAATGCAACTGAACCAAGGCACTACTAATACCTAAAACAATGGCGAAAAAAATAACAATAGGTAGCGGAGACATCAAAGACTGCAAAGAGTAGTTACTATTTCCATCCTGAATAACAAAATTAACAAAGTACGCCAAGCCTAAAAAAGAGATCACTAGCGATATAATTAGGCACACAATCCATTTCTTCATTGTATCTCTTCGGTTTATTAAAATAATATTCGTTTAATAAATTAAAACAATAATTTCCATCGTATAGAATAGCACTTTGGCGGCTAAGAGATTTTTACAATATCCAGTTTGAAGACACTGTTACATCCCCTGCATTATTACTCCTACATTTATCGATGATTAAAACTCAAACAGCCTAAGCCGGCCAAAAAATACTCGTTCAATGCAATGACATCCCCTTGACAATCTGGGCCAAGAGAACATCAGCCTGTTAAATATTAGCTACAGCGTAGTAATGAACGTTGCAACACTGACAAACAATATAGAAAGTAATTTTTAAATGTATAAGCTAATAATTAAACTATTCCACTTAGCTTCACTGCCGGTTAGGTTTATCCATTTGGCTTTTTCTTGTGTTAAAAATTCTATTGCTTCATCTCCCCCGATATCACCAATAGATTTAAGAGCCATACCTCGATCCTGCCATGTCCTTGCATTGGCGTATATTGTCTTCAGATCATCTAGGTAATCTTCCACACCTAAAATACCCATGCTAGATATTGCAGCCATTCGAATATATTCACCTTTATGGCTTGCAAGTTCCTTTAATGGTTCAATAGCCTTGGGGTTATTAGAAAAGCCCAGTTCATAAACATCTAGATATGACAACGAATTACTATTAGCTTCACTTTCTATTTTACTTACTAAGTCATCAACTTGCTTATCGCTTAGAGAATAACCGAAGATATTTTTATTTATTTTTGCTGCAACTTCTTTGACTAACAACTCTATCGGTTCGTTATAACAAGGTTCATTTATTTCATTCATACTCCAAACGGGTACTTTCGCTCTCTTGACCATTGCCGCAATATTTATATCACCGTCCTTGGTTACCAACACTGCTTTTATAGTTGAAATAGTTACCATAGGCGAAAAACCACTAACCCTATGATTTAGTATTTCAAAGTCCTGAAATTCAATAGTGTTTTCTCCAGACGCATTATATTGAATAGGCAAGCCTCTAGACTCTAACTCGTTTTTCAAACTTGATGTTAAAAATGGGCCTGCTTTCAATTCGGCAGCATCGTGAACAAGGTTTATTTTCACTCGACCATGTGAAATCTGATGATTTTCATCAAAATTATCTGTCAAATTCAGCTGAACAGATTTCGAATCATTCTTAGGTACATACGAAAATTTAGACACCTCAGGATTATCAATAGGCACATTTAATGAACAAGCTTGAATTAGGCTGATAATCACAACAACCAAACTGCATTTCATAAGGGAATATATTGTATTTTTTTTCATATTTAATTCCTTTTTAATTTAATAAAAGAGTATGTTTATGCCATACCTAGAATACAAACTATACTGAAAGATTCGTGCCGCTAATAGAGTATATAGTTGTATTTATTACATTTAGGTATCCCAGATTAAATGAAACGTTATCGGAATTAACCAAGCCGACTCCAACACCGCAGGAGATTTCATCGATAAAACCAGTTAGGGTAGTTTCCTCATCAAGTCCAACGATAGACATAGTAGACTCACTTACGCCATACCCTGCTAACGTATAAATTCTACCATGTTTGAAGCTATACTCAGCTCTCCCATATAGAGATACGTAACGATCAGAATCAGCTATCTGTTCATGCGCCCTAAATTCATAATTACCCAGACACCTTCTAAAAATAGTGTACCTGACACAAAAAAGTATTACTGACTTAACTTATTAATCACGCTTAACCCAATCAATAGCGCTATTCATATTAACAAAGGTTTTTATGTTAACCCCTTGATTGTTTGCGACGGTCTCACCAAAATATGTAAAATAGTGCCGTTTAGGTTCATAGACATAAATTGCTGTTTTAAAATTTTTAAAACCAATATTGGCCATACATCTTGCAATTTTTTCAGCACTATGAAAAGTCCAATCAGCCTCTATATAATCAGCTAATAATAATTTCTTGAAACCTTTGTCCTGACAATAATCTGCTACTGCTGACAAAATACCGACGATACCTTTTTCATCAAA
>CALBVI010000164.1 GCA_937969395.1 uncultured Spongiibacteraceae bacterium
ATAGCTATTGCCACCGGTTTTTTTATTGATAGCACTGAAGGTGTGCTTGCAAATATAAATAACTCTTTAAAGGAAACAGAAAAATCCAGCACCACTAAAAACTTAGTTATTATCGTTCTTCTCTCAGCTATCGTCGCATTGATTGTTTTTGTTTCTATAAAAACAATCTTTAATTGCTTAATGAAACTGCACGCCTCAGTTGAAAGTTTAGCGGATGGCGAAGGTGACTTATCAACTAAACTACCCAATAGCCCAATCGATTTACTGGATAATATTGCGAATAATTTCAATCACTTTTTAGACTCAATGGCTGCAGATATTACTAACCTTAAAGACTCCAGCAATATTCTTGGTGGTATAGCTGAGCAATCAATACAGCGCCGCAAAAAATTAGAAGATGCCTCAGAAAAACAAATTAGTGAGACGACCTTAATCGCTACTGCTATTGAAGAGATGTCATCCACGTCTATAGAAATTGCTCAAAATGCAGACCTAACTCGCAGCTCTGCCGAATCCGCCGAACAAGAAATTCAAGATGTTTTACATCAAGTGCAAATGTCCAGCGAGGAACTCACTGACCTTAATAATGTGTTAACAGGCGTGGAAGATTCTATTCAAGAACTGGGCGGGAACGTCGAAGCTATCAATTCCGTGTTAAGTGTTATTCAAGGTATCTCTGAACAAACCAATCTGCTCGCTTTAAATGCGGCTATAGAAGCTGCTCGTGCTGGTGAACTAGGGCGCGGCTTCGCAGTTGTCGCCGATGAAGTGCGTACGCTGGCACAACGCAGCCAACAAAGTACTGTTGAAATTAAAGACATATTAGAGAAGCTTCAACTTAGTGCTGATAAAACCATTAAGGATATGAGTAGTTCTGCTGATAAGCGAACTGCTGTTGTCGACGCAATGGAAAAGATCAAAACGATTATTCACTCAAGTACCGAGTCAATTAAAAATTTAACACAAATGAATGTTCAAGTATCTATTTCCGCCAATGAACAAACAACCGTAGTTAATGAAATGGCTCGAGGTATCAATGGTATCGCTAGTCTCGCAGAAGTTATTGGCAGTGGATCACATGATGCCAGCGTGCAATTTGCAAGGCTTGAGCAACAATCAGAATTGATTCATGAAGTCACAAATAAATTTAAAGTTTAAAGTTACTGTATAAATGCCTAACTAGGATTGAGTTTCTATACCCTATAAAAACTCAATACTAGTTAAATTAAACCTGTCTATTTTTCGTCGGCCCACTTCTCCCTATCGGCTCTAGCCAAAGAAAATCGCGTATCGTAATCGCGCATATAATAAAGCGCAAAAGAGCACGCTAACATACAAAAACCGGTGAATAACAAAATCATTGGGTAGGGTTGCTCCACAAGCACTTTCAAATAACCGTTTAAAACTCTTGGCGTCAATACCGACAGCACACTAATAAAAAGAAAGAACGCTCTCGTAAATCGCTTATAAAAACCTAATACAAAAGCAATACATACCGCCATTTCAAAAATACCAAAACCAAAAACTAATGCTTCGGAAACCCCGCCAACGAGATAATGATTACTGAGAATGCCTACGCCATGTTCAGGCCTTACAAGTTTGTTATACGTCCAAGCGGTAAAAACCGCAAAAACCGCCAAGCGGCAAAAAAACAAACACAGACCCACACGCTTTTCTAATTCTCTATTCATGATTCGACTCCGCATTAGTCTTTGCCAAGGATAGGAAGTTATCATGATCACGTAGGTAATAAACCATAAAGGAACAAGCAAACAAACATAAGCCGGTAATAAATAAAATAGTCGGATGAGCCTCTACCAAGATCGCTTTAAAATATCCGCGAATAACTTCCGGTGACGATATTGCAAGCACGCTTAAGAACAGAAAAAAACCGCGAGTGAATCGTTTATAAAAACCGAGTACAAATAAAAAACACATGACTAATTCAAAAGCGCCAAAAATTAAAATTAAAAATTCTGGCACATTAGGAATAAGGTAATACTCATCCATAATATAAGCACCGTATTCCGGCCGAATGAGCTTGTTATACGTCCAAATTAAAAAAACAATAAACACGCCTAGTCGGCAAAAAAACAAACACAGCCTTAAACGTTTGTTCAGATCATTATCAACAGTTTCATTCATGGTATTAACGCCTAATTCTTTTGCTTATATAGCTAACTACAAATAAATCCGTTTAAACCGACTGAGGTTATGTGTAAATTATTTTTCTAAGATAGCTCGCACAGCAGATTCTGATGCTGCACCTGCTTCACCCATACGTTCCATCACATCAGGGTTAAAAAAGTCTGTTATGCCTTTCTGATAGCCTTTCGTTTCTTTTAAGCGAGCGAACCAAGCTGCAACCGCAGGTTTATCTGACCACATATAATCCATTTTTAGATGCTCAAGACGAGTCATGTACGGACTGTAAGCAATATCCGCAATCGTTAAGCTATCGCCCACAAGATAGGCGCTATTCTGTAATAAACCGTCTATGTGTTTTAGCATCGCTGCTAAGCGAGTTACCGCCACTTCAAATTCTTTACTATC
>CALBVI010000165.1 GCA_937969395.1 uncultured Spongiibacteraceae bacterium
GCCCTTATTAAAAGTTGATCAGTTAAAAGTCCACTATGAAATTAGAGGTGGAGTACTTTTTCGTAAGCAGGCAACCAATTATGCTGTTGATGGTGTTTCATTCGAAATTAATCAAGGCGAAACGCTGGGTTTAGTTGGTGAGTCTGGCTGCGGAAAAAGCTCGCTGGCAAAAGCATTAATGTTGTTGGAGCCAACAACGGCAGGTTATATATCTTTTCAGGATGAGGATGTTAATGAATTTTCTAAATCGCGATTGCGTGATTTTCGAAAAGACATGCAGATCATCTTTCAAGATCCGCTTGAATCACTAAATTCTAGGCACACTGTAGGTGAGATTCTCGCTGAGCCATTTATTATCCATAAAATAGGCACGAAACAAGAACATAAACAATGGGTTAAAGAGCTGCTAATAAAAGTAGGTTTGCAGGAAGACTGTGTTAATCGTTATCCTCATGAGTTTTCCGGTGGCCAGCGGCAGCGAATTGGTATCGCCAGAGCCATTGCCTTAAAGCCAAAGTTATTGGTTTGTGATGAACCTGTTTCTGCATTGGATGTATCTATTCAATCGCAAGTTTTGAATTTGTTGATGGAATTACAGCAAGAAATGAATTTGGCAATACTGTTTATTTCACACGATTTATCTGTGGTTAAACATATCTCTGATAAAGTTTCGGTCATGTATTTAGGAAAAATCATTGAGTCAGCAACAGCGGACAATTTATATCAACAGCCTTTTCATCCTTATACTCAGGCGTTGATCAGTGCGATTCCAAAACCAGTGCCAAGAAAAAACATTAAAAGTATTACCTTACACGGTGAGTTGCCATCTTCAATAAATCCACCTTCGGGCTGCCGTTTTCACACTCGCTGCCCAAAAGTACAAGATTTGTGTCGAGAAACTGAACCGATATTAGAAGAACGACAAGGTGTTAGTAACCTTGTCGCCTGTCATTATATTGATTAAAGATTGTTTAGTCTGAATAGCTAAACGCATTGAAAACAAAGGCTGATTAACCAGCCATATTTGACACCATTAAATTAAGCTCAGTTGAAGATTCCATTACTTGTTTAATAGCTTCTTCAGCTTTTTCTGGGTCGAGGTGTAGTTGCTCGTAAACTGAAGCTGGGATCTCAGTTAATGGCGCATCGCCAATGCCATGTTTGCGTAAAAGTCGCGAAGCGATAAATAATAAATGCGCGTAAGTAGCATCTTCGTTTTCGTAGGTCACTTCATTCTGAAAACGAATGGCAGAGCTAACTTCTTCAGGCATATTCCATGATTTCATTAACCAGCTACCGAGTTGCTCACGGGTGACACCTAATAAGTGGCGTTCGATTAATGCATGGTTAGAAAACGGATTAGCTTCTTGGTAACGACAAATATTTGTGAAATGCGGTGGAAAAACTTGCGCTAAAATTAAATAGCCAAAGTTATGCAGCAAACCTGAAAGATAAGACAAACCCATTGATGGACGTTCCTTGGGGGGAATGGCACCAACTAATGCTTCAACTGCTGTTGCGGTATAAACCGCTTGCTCCCAGTAAGGTGAAAAACCTTTGGCGCAGTCTTTCGGCATCGACATTGATTTACCTAGGGCTAACCCCAGCGATAAATTTAAAACCAAATCAAAACCTAATACACGTACGATCGCGTCGTGTACCGATTTTATTTTTCCTGGTGCGGCGTAATAAGGTGATGCAGCCCAGCTAACGACTTGCGCAGCGAGTGATGGATCGCTTTCAACAATATCGCTTAAGTCTTTTATATCCGCGTTCGGATCAACCCGCAATTTTATAATACGTTGGGCGGTGTCAGGCAGTGGTGGAAATTCTAGTGTTTCTTCTAGTCGTTGTTTAATTCTCAGTTGAGTAAAGTTAGCAACGGCTTTGCTGATTTCTTCTACATCATCAACGTTATCTAATGTCCCTGCTTGTAATGATTGCTCCGCGATGGCAACCGTTCCAATAGTCGCTTCACTGATTAATTGTTTGAACTGTTGGGTTTCAAGGTCGATGATATTTTGTTCGCTGCCGCTATCGAGTTCGAGCTGTGTGAGTTCGAGTAAACGTTGATCTACCACTAAATCATAGTTAAGTGCTCTGGGTACCGTGGGTAGACGTTCAAGCTGTAGCTTGCTGCAAATAGTTTCAATGTCATTACTTGATGTGGGTTTTAATTTGCGATCGGTTAATGTGCCGACAGCATCAATATCTAAAATACTATCGGCACCATAGAGTACTTGTACCTTGCCGTCGCTATCTTCCAGCAATGCGGTTTTAACAGAATTTGCTTGAGTTGATAGCGCAAACTGCTGACTCGATTCAGTAATACCGTATTCAATATTATGTTGGGTTAAAACTTGTTCAATGGCAGCCGGAACTGACATGCATATCTCCTTGGAGCGGGTGTTTTAAAGTTGGCTAGTTGTGCGATTAGTATCTTGTGGATAGACGCGTTTACAGCAACACTTATAACAGGCTTAATTTTAGGGTTAACTTATTTTGTCTTTAAGTGTAGTTCAAGGCGAAGAGTTGTGCGTATTTATAGGAGTGATTGTATGGGCGGTCTTTCACAAATTAGATCAGTAGTTAGCTCTAAACCTGTGCGTATTGCTCACCATCCGCTAGCCAGCGTTTGATTAGCGGGTCAACATGAGCGGGGTAGTGCTGAATAATATTTTGCGCATCTTGTTTTACTGCTTCAAGTAAATGGCCATCTCGCTCTAAATTGGCGATGCGCAATTGTGCTAAGCCTGTTTGGCGGGTGCCCAACAACTCACCGGGGCCACGTAATTCTAAATCCTTTTCAGCAATTACAAAGCCGTCGCTGCTTTGTCGCATGGTTTGTAGCCGCTGCCTACCCAGCTGTCCCAAAGGAGATTGGTACATCAATACGCAGTGACTAGCAGTAGAGCCTCGTCCCACGCGGCCGCGCAATTGGTGCAGTTGAGATAACCCCAGCCGTTCAGCGTTCTCAATGATCATTAGACTGGCGTTGGCAACATCGACACCCACTTCAATGACGGTGGTGGCTACTAGCACGTCTAGCTCATGGTCTTTAAAGCTTTGCATGGTAGAGACTTTTTGGTCGGGCTTCATTCGACCGTGGATTAGGCCGATGCGCAGCTCCGGCAATGTTTGCTGTAGTTGCTCCCAGCTGTCTTCTGCCGCTTGCGCGGCCAGTGATTCTGACTCTTCAATTAAGGTACAAACCCAATAAGCTTGGCGGCCTTCGCTACAGGCGTTGCGAACACGTTCGACAACTTGGGCGCGGCGGGCGTTATCGATGACCACGGTGTTAATGGGCGTGCGCCCCGGTGGCAGTTCGTCGATAACAGAGGTATCGAGATCGGCATAGGCGCTCATCGCTAAGGTTCTGGGTATAGGCGTGGCGGTCATAATAAGTTGATGCGGATGGCCGATGTCTGCACTGGCTTTTTCTTTTAAGGCCAAGCGTTGATGCACACCAAAGCGATGCTGCTCATCAATAACGGCCAGCCCTAATTTGGCGAATACCACTTCGTCTTGAAACAAGGCATGGGTGCCAATAATGATCGAGGCTTCATGTTGTGCAATCGCCGCTAATTGTTGCTGTCGCGCTTTGCCTTTTACTTTGCCGGTCAGCCACGCCAGCTTGATACCTAGCGGCGTTAGCCATTGGCTAAAATTGTTGAAATGTTGTTCCGCCAATATCTCCGTCGGCGCCATAATCGCGACTTGGTAGCCACTGGCAACAGCTTGTAAAGCTGCAATAGCCGCGACCACGGTTTTGCCAGAACCTACATCGCCTTGTACCAATCTCAGCATAGGTTTGCCTTGCTTAAGATCAGTGCGAATCTCTGTACAAACTCGTTGCTGGGCAGCGGTTAGCTCAAACCCTAGCTGCTTGATAAATTGCGGACTCAGCTCATCTTTAACCGCCATAGCAGGCGCGCCATAATTTTGCGTTTGTTGACGCAGTTTAAGCAGGCTGAGATTGTGGGCCAGTAACTCTTCATAGGCCAATCGTTGCTGAAAAGGGTGTTCGCCTTCAAGCAGTAGTGCCTGTGAGGTAAGGTTGGTCGCATCAGCCGGTGGGTGATGAAGATAGAGCAGGGCGGTTTCTAGTGAGACCGGCGCGGAGCCTAATTCGGGTGCCTGCGGCAACCATTCAATCAATGTATTGGGCTGCAATAAAGTGAGCGCTTGCTTACTCATGTTGCGCCAACCAATCTGAGTTAGCCCGTCTTTGCTAGGGTAAATCGGCGTTAAATGTGTTTCTACCGGTGGTGGCTTTTGATCATCAATCGCATGATATTCAGGGTGGTAAAACTCCAGCCCGCTGCTGCCTCGTCTGGCCTCACCATAGCAACGTAGCCGAGTGCCAATGGCGAGATTTTGTTTTTGTGCCGCAGAAAAATGAAAGAAGCGCAGCGTTACCGTGCCGGTGCCATCTTGTAAACGACAAACCAAACTGCGACGGCGGCCAAAGGCAATATCAGCCGCTTTTATCTCGCCTTCAATCACACTATCGCCGCCGGGTTGTAGCGCACCAATTGGCGTAACGCGGGTGCGATCTTGATAGCGCAATGGCAGGTGAAAGAGCAAATCCTGCACCGTATAAATCGATAGCGCCTTGAGCTTTTCAGCCATGCTCGGGCCGACGCCTTTCAGTACCTGTACTGAAAGTTGATCGAGGGTCTTATTGCTCGAGTCGCTGCTGCTCATAACGGCTTATTTAATGGCTAGAGGAATCAAGCGATTGATTATTGAGATGAGATTGACGAGTCGCCTGTCCCAACACATCAATCGCTTGATGACGCGGAAAGCTCGCGCGCCATGCCAGCGCAACAGTTCGTTTGGCCGCAGCGCATTTTAAGGGCTTGGTGACTAAACTCTCGCTACCGTAACGACTTAATTGCGCCGCCGAGGCTGGCAGAATAGTAATGCCGAGGCCAGAGGCGACCATATATTTCAGGGTTTCCAGTGAGCTACCTTCAACTACAGACTGCAGAGGGTTGTCGCTCATAACCCCTTTTAGATCAGGGCAGGCATCCAGCACTTGGTCGCGAAAGCAGTGGCCTTCACCGAGTAAGAGCACCTGTTCTTTTTCGAGTTGTTTAGGGGTAATGCTGTCTTTTTTACTGAGAGGGTGCTCTTTATTGAGCAGCACCACAAAGTCTTCCTCGTAGAGACTTTGCGTCACCACATCGGGTTCATTAAAGGGTAGCGCGATAAGAATGGCATCAAGCTCACCGTTGCGAAGCTTCTCCCGTAGAACGGAGGTGTAATTCTCAGCAATATAAAGTGGCATGACCGGCGCTAGTTTTTGCAGCGTAGGGATAAGATGTGGGAACAAATAGGGCCCAATCGTGAAAATTGCTCCAATAGCTAATGTACTACCCAGCGGATCTTTGCCGATCGTCGCCATTTCATTAATGACGTTAGCCTGCTCTAATACCGTTTGCGCTTGCTGAATAATCTGCTCGCCCAATTGTGTTGCTCGCACTTGGCCACGGCTGCGCTCAAAAATAGCCACGTCCAACTCTTCTTCCAGCTTTTTAATAGCAACACTTAAGGTTGGCTGGCTGACATAGCATTTCTCAGCCGCTTTACCAAAATGCTGTGTTTGATGCAGGGCGACGATATAGCGCAATTCCGTTAAAGTCATAGCTGGGCTCTTCTGTAATGCGTAATAAGTTTATCCGCACAGGTCAATTTGTACTGGTATGTAACTGAAGAGATAGATTAATATTTTCTATCGATAATTGGCAATGGTTAAATTCAATTAATCAACAAAATAAAGGAAAGCTTCGTTGGAGTTATATGAAGTTGAAAAAACAGTGTTGAAGCAAAACATACTATTGGTTGGCTGTGGTGATATTGGTATCGCCCTAGGCTCGCAACTCATCGAGCAGGGAGCCAACGTTTGGGGCCTACGCCGTGACCCCAGCCAGTTGCCTGCAGGCTTTCAGGGCGTAGCCGCAGATGTTTGCGATCCGCAAAGCTTATCGGTATTGAAAGGTGTAAGTAAGAAAGTAAATTTTGATAGCGTCGTTATCACTCTAACGCCGGGCCAATTTACCGATGAAGCCTACCAGCGCGTTTATGTTAATGGCCTAGCAAATCTACTGGCTGCACTTGCTGAGCAATCACCGCATATTTTTTATATCTCAAGTACCAGCGTTTATCACCAAACCGATGGCGGTTGGGTCGATGAAGAAAGTCCTGCCAACCCAACCAGCTTTTCTGGCCGCCGTTTATTAGAAGCTGAACAGCTATTGGCACAATCAAAGTTTGGTATAGAAGGTAGCTCCACGGTCATTCGCTTTGCCGGTATCTACGGCCCGGGTCGTCATCGACTCATCCAACAAGTCAGACAAGGTAAAGGCTGCGCCAAACAACCAGAGCTTTATACCAACCGTATTCATCGCGATGATTGCGTCGGCTTTTTACTGTATCTCATTCATCAAAAAAATAAGCAAACGTTAGAAAAGTTATACATCGGGGTCGATAGTACACCCGTCACCATGTGGGACTTAAAACAGTGGCTAGCGGAAGAGTTAGGCGTTGATCAAAAAACCTTAGCCGAAGAGGTGGTGACAAGACGCAATAGTAAACGATGTAGCAATAAGCGAATGTTAGCGGCGGGATATGAAATGCGTTATGGGGATTATAGGGATGGTTATCGAGCGGTGATCGTATTGGAATAATATATGGTGTAAGGCTTATGGTATTCCTTAGTGACTTTTACAATCCAGTAAGAATTATGGTGATGATATGGAATTATTTAAAATAATAAGTGTGCTTAGTGGTGCTGTGTCTTTTTTGTGGGGAGTTTGGATTTGGAGGGTTGCACAAAAAGATAAGATAGATTTTACAAGAACAGAAGCTGAAAATAAATTTGAATTGCGAAAGTTTGAGTTAACGAAGCCTTTTCTGGAAAAACAGCTATCAATTTATACAGAACTTGTATCAATTTGTGCATCCCTGGTAATTGATACTAACAGTAGAAAAGATGAGTTTTGGAAAATTTATTGGGGGCAGTTATCACTCGTCGACAACGCAGATGTTTCATCAGCTGTCGTTTCATTTGGGCAGGCCTTAGAGTACACGCCAGATGATAAGTCTGAATTGAAGCAGAGAGCTATGCTCGTCGCAAATGCTTGCCGTAAATCATTATCTACATCGTGGGGAATTGAAGGTTGGGTAGATCCAGATATTGCGTTGCGTCCTAATGAATTAATGCAAACGAGTAATAATATTTCGATTGATTGACCTTTATAGAAATTAAGAAAGTGCGTTCTGGTTTTAAAGTTTCTGTATCTAACAAATATTAAATTAACAAGGGTCGTTTAACCAATAGAATAAGATAATGGTCACTATTAAAAAATACCACCAAGGTATCGAAGAAGAGCTTTTCAAAGTTTTTTCCAATGCTATTTTGATGAGCTGTAATAAAGATTATACAAAGGACCAATTAAAAGCTTGGGTCCCTGAAAAATATGATCCTGAAATGTGGTGTCAAAGAATTCAGGACATTGAACCATTTGTTGCGTACTTGAATGACAAGGTTGTTGGCTATGCGGACATACAAGAAGATGGCTATATCGATCATTTTTTTGTTCACAGTGCTTATCAACGTAAAGGCGTTGGCTCGGCGTTGATGAGTACATTGTTATCGTCTAGGCCTGCGCTAGAAAAACTGTATTCTCATGTAAGTATTACCGCAAAACCATTTTTTGAACACTATGGTTTTAATGTTGTTCGTGAGAATATGGTATCTATAAATGATCAGCAGCTTAAAAATTATATTATGGAAAAGAGAGTATGATTTATTAAGATCACGGGAACGTATGTTGTGTACGGCTATTAATCACACTATTTAATTTGAGCGCTGATGTTAAAAAAACTATTGTTAATAACCATAGCGCTTCTTGCTTTCGCTGGTAACTCGGTTCTATGTCGCTATGCACTAAAGGGTGACGTTATTGACGCATCAAGCTTTACTGCAATACGGCTTATTTCAGGTGCTGTTTTTCTTATTGGCTTAGTTGCATGTAAAAATAGCTTCAATGTTAACTGGAAAGGCGGAAGTTGGTTATCCGCCTTTTGGTTGTTTTTATACGCGGCTGCTTTTTCTTTTGCCTACATAACGTTAAAGACGGGTATAGGTGCATTAATATTATTTGGTGCTGTTCAAGTAACAATGATTTTAGTGGGTTTATTTGGAGGTAAACAATTACAGTTGATGGAGTGGTTTGGTTTGATTCTCGCATTCTCTGGCCTAGCGTATTTGCTAATACCAAGTTCGACGTCACCGTCATTAATAGGTTGTTTGCTAATGGCTATATCGGGAGTTGCTTGGGGGTTTTATACCTTGGCGGGCAAAGGCTCTGTAAATCCACTTGTAGATACCGCCAATAATTTTTTAAAAACAATGCCCTTTGTTTTATTGCTTGTCGCTATTTTTATTAACTTTTACGATATCAAAATGACAAGCGATGGCGTTATGCTAGCGATTGTGTCCGGTGCTATTACTTCGGGGCTTGGTTATGCCATATGGTATTCAGTTCTTGATACCATCAGTATTACGCAAGCAGCGGTTATCCAGCTAACAGTACCTATTATTGCCGCTTTTGGTGGAGTTACCTTTTCTAGTGAAGCGATTACCATGCAGTTAGTTGTATCTTCCTTGCTTGTTTTAGGGGGTGTCTTTATTGTGGTGGCAGCCAAAAAAAATAAAACTTAGTTATTATGATAATAGGAAATTAGCGAAGGTATGCAATGGATATTAAATACAGATCTGATATAGAAAACGCAGATTGGCGTGAAGTATCAAATCTATTCAGTGTGATTGGATGGGGAGATAGATCACCTGATGATGTGAAATTAGCTTTTCAAAAAAGCTCTTTCGTACGGTTAGCTTATTTGGATGATCAGCTAGTTGGTATGGGAAGAACAGTAGACGATGGAATCTATTACGGTTGGGTTGTTGATCTCGCAATATTGCCAGAATATCAGGGAGAAGGAATTGGTAGTTATATTCTCAAAGAGCTTGAGCAAGATTTAAAGTCTTACATAAGTACGATGCTTACAGCCGCACCGGGTAAAAATGGGTTTTATGAAAAGTGTGGCTGGTTAAAACAAACAGCAGCTTATATTTGGCCTCGTTCTGAGAAACAAAAACGTGC
>CALBVI010000166.1 GCA_937969395.1 uncultured Spongiibacteraceae bacterium
GCCATCATAAAAGGAACCGGACCGCAGAAGTAGTAGTCGGCTTCAGTATCAGGTAAAAAGCTATCCAATACCTTTTGATCAAGATAGCCCTGATGGTCACCTTTTGATGAATCTAAATAGGCACTATAAGCCTTGAAATTATGTTGCTGTTGCAGCGTTTTGGTTTCATCTAAAAAGCAGTGGTTAGTATCGTCTTGTGCACAGTGAACCCAAGTGATGTCATGCGTATGCTGTTGCTGAAGATAGTTTTTTAACATGCTCATCAAGGGTGTGATACCGACACCACCGCTGATTAGTACAGTGTTTCGCTCTGGCGTATTAGGTAGGGTGAAATCACCACAAGGGGCTGAAATTAGCAACTCATCATTAATGTTCGCTTGTTCATGTAAGTGATTGCTGATCAGACCTTTGGGGTTGCCAGGCTCTGCCTTAATGCTGATGCGGTAGTGTGCTAGCCCCGGTTTATCTGATAATGAATATTGGCGAATTTCTTTGTAATCGTGTCCTGGTACATCTAGCTTGACGCCAATGTATTGCCCTGGCTTAAACAATGCCAGCCCTTCGTCATCAGCTGGGCGTAAATAGAACGATTTAATTAAAGGCGTCTCTTCAACAATATTGTCGATGACAAAGCGGCGATAGTCACGCCAGCCTCCGGTTTTGTCGGCATTGCCGGCATAGAGTCCTTCCTCATGATTAATGAAGATGTCTGCTAATACACCATAGGCCTCACCCCAGGCTTGGATGATTTCATGCTCCATCGGTAGCTCTAGTTTTTCAGATAGCGCAAGTAACAAGGCTTCTCCCACCATGGGGTAATGTTCTGGTTGAATGTTTAAGCTTACGTGTTTATGAGCAATGCGGCTCACCATCGGGCCCAGCAGCTCTGGGGTTTCTGCTAGTTTTGCATAGGCAAAAATGGCGTCGGCTAAGGCTCTGGCTTGGTTGCCGCTATGTTGATTGGACAGGTTAAACAC
Organism: uncultured Spongiibacteraceae bacterium; assembly: GCA_937969395.1. Lineage (GTDB taxonomy): Bacteria > Pseudomonadota > Gammaproteobacteria > Pseudomonadales > Dasaniaceae > Oceanicoccus. Next base: position 978 of record CALBVI010000166.1, read on the forward strand.
GTTCTTTAAATCCGGAAAGCGTTCAAACAGGATGCTGTAAAAGCGTTTGGTAATAGCTTCTCCTTTTTCAGCGAGAATAGGAACACTTTGTTTAACAATGGAAAGTACTTCTGGGCGCAGCATAACTTACTCCTTAAAACATGCATATTAGATGTATCTATATAAACATGCTTATAATATGTATGATTAGTTCTATTGTCTAGTCTCTGTGAAAAATAAGATTGATAAATAAAACAGGAGAACATCGATGCAGTTAACCAAGCATACGGATTTTGCGTTGCGGACTTTGATGTATGTTGGTGCCTTGCCGATAGATAAGCTTGCTACGATTTCTGAAATCTCTGGCAAGTTTGAAATACCGCGCAATCATTTAATGAAGGTCGTTAATCAACTTGGGCGCAGCGGTTATCTTAAAACGCAGCGTGGTCCTAAAGGCGGTATTCAATTGGCTGTGCCAGCGAATGAAATTAATGTTGCGGCGTTGATTAAAGATTTTGAAGTTAGGTTGGACCCTATCAATTGCGATAAGCCGTTATGTCCTATTAGAGGAGGTTGCGAGTTAAAGCAGGCGCTCAATTTAGCACAAAAAGCATTTTTTGATGTTTTGCAAAGCTATTCTCTGGCTGATTTGTTAAAACAGCCGAATGCAATTAATAAGTTGATTATTGTTAGTGATTAACTCCGTGACAATGTGGTCGTGAGTCCTGCGGACAAAGGTGCTTTGTCCAAGGGTGTTATTTTAGACGCTAGTCCTCTTACAAAACGCGCTTATTGAATGCAGCTTTTGTCGTTGTTGCAAATATAAAATACGTTGGTTTTTACCCCGCCGTCAATAAGTACTGTGCTCTAAAGCTCTTTCGCAAACATGCAGTTGGACATCCAATGGGGAATGTTTTTTGTTAGTTCTCGTGAGCCAACAACAGTTAAACTTTTATTGTTAATGGCTTTTTTATAGCTTGTTTCACCCATCCATATATCAGAAATACATTTAACCGTGCAGGTAAAATAAATATCTACGTCGCGCACCGGGTCGATGGTGCAAATATCCACATCATTGCCTTTGACTAAAATCCACCAATTGGGTTGCTGTTGGATGTCAGTAAAATGGAAACGTATGATGGTTTCTCGGCCCGGTAAGTTTTCGGCCTTTATGCTGCGTTGTAAATATAACATTAGGAAGTCGACGTCAAAATCATAGTCAGTTAAGTGCTCTCGTGTCCATCGCATTCCCCAATTTCCCAAATCAATAAAAATAGGCAGCAGTTCTTTTGCTGCATTGGTGGGTAAATATTCGTAGCCTTTTTGCCCAGGGATTTTATTTTTAATAATGAGGCCGTAGTCCGCCATAGTGGTTAGCCGTTTGGTTAATACAGCAGGGGATATCATACTAAGCCCGCGTTGGAGTTGGTTGAAACGACTGCTTCCCATCAAGATTTCTCTGAGAATAAGAATGCTCCACTTCTCGCCTAGTATTTCTGTTGCCTTGGCAATAGGGCAAAATTGTCCGAATTCCATGATCTATTTCCTTTAATAATTGCTGTTGCTAAAAGTATAACTTCATAATCTGTAGTTTGTAACTTCATATTACATAGTTAGTAACTATGCAATATGAAGTAGTTATTACTGCGGTAGTTAATCATCCTGTACTTGTAGTAAGTCGATAGCTTTCATACTTAATTTGACAGGAGAAAATCATGAATAAATTCCCTATTCATACAACTGTAACCGCGAATGATACATCAGCTAGGATTCTTAGAGACCTACAAACTTCTATTGGGTTTATACCTAATGTTTTTTCTGTAGTGGCGGAATCTTCTATTGCGCTAGAAGCATTGGTGAACCTAAGTACTGCGTTTAGTGCTTGCTCCCTAACGAGTGAAGAGCAACAGCTCATTCAGTTAATTGTTAGTACTGAAAATTCCTGTGGCTATTGTGTTGCTGGCCACACCGCTTTTTCTGATTCATTAGCTATATCTAGTGACGTTGTTGAAGCTGTAAGGACTAAGCAGCCGATTTCTAATCGTCGCTTTAATGCGTTAAATGTCCTTGTAAGGGCTTTGATAAAAAACAAAGGGCGGATCGACAAAAATGTATTAAATCAATTTTTTAGTGAGGGCTATACTCAGGCACAATTTTTTGAAGTGTTATTAGGTGTCAGTATTAAAACAATCAGCAACTACACCAGCCTTGCGCTTAGTCTCCCGCTTGACGATGAATTTCAACCATACGCTTGGCATGATACGGACACGCCTAAACGACACGTGGCTTGAGAATTTTATCAATAAAATCATCACATAAAATGTTAAGAAAAGGATAAAAATCATGAATATGACAGCAGTTGAAAAATTTGCAGGACAAGTGGTTGCCGATATTGCAGCTACTTTTTCAGGGGTAATGAGCAACATAGGTAATAAGTTAGGGTTGTATAAAGCAATGGCAGGTGAGGGTGCGATGACGTCCCATGCACTCGCCGAAAAAACCCAAACCCATGAACGTTATATTAGAGAATGGCTCAATAATCAAGCTGCCGGAGGCTATGTATTTTATGATGAAGCCAGTAATACCTATACCTTACCCGATGAGCATATACCGGTGTTGGTAGATGAGGATAGCCCAGTATTTTTGTTGCCAGCACTAGAGGTGGCTTCGTCACTATGGCTAGATGAGGACAAAGTGGCCAATGTTTTTTTAACCGGAGAAGGTATTGCATGGTCAGAGCATCATCACCGTTTATTTTGTGGCAGCGAAGCGCTGTTTCGCCCTGGGTATAAAGCGCATTTAACGACGAGTTGGATTCAGGCAATGAATGGTATCGAGGCCAGGCTTCAAGCCGGTGCCAAAGTGGCTGACTTTGGTTGCGGGCATGGAGCTTCTACGATTGTTATGGCTCAGCAGTACCCGCATTCATCATTTTATGGTGTTGATAGTCACGATGATTCTATTCATGTTGCGAAGCAGCGGGCCGCTGAAATGGGTGTAAACAATAATATACAGTTTGATGTATCGGCAATAAAAGAATATCAGGAACAAGGGTTTGATCTTATTTGTTTTATGGATTGCCTACACGATATGGGTGACCCTGTAGGTGCTGCTCAGCAGGCAAGGCGTGCCTTAAAATCTGGTGGATCCGTTCTGCTAGTAGAGCCTGCTGCAGGTAATTCAGTCAGTGAAAATATTAACCCTGTCAGTCGTTTATATTATGCCGCATCAACAGCGGTGTGCACGCCGTGCTCTTTATCTCAAGAGGTCGGTCTGGCGCTGGGGGCTCAAGCGGG
>CALBVI010000167.1 GCA_937969395.1 uncultured Spongiibacteraceae bacterium
AGTGCTGCCCGCAGTAGGTAAGTCTCTAATATGACCAATACTAGACTTTACAATATAGTCTTTACCTAAATATTTATTAATGGTCTTCGCTTTTGCAGGAGACTCCACAATAACTAATGATTTACCCATATTGTCCTTCTGATTACAGAAAATAACATTCCAAGATCGTAACGTGGCGACATATATAAGACCTCAGCAACCTGCGGTCAAGTCGGAGATACTAATTTTTATTTCACTATAAGAAGTTTAATCGGGGATTAAACTTCTAAAAAGCTACAAAAGAAAAGCGTCTAACCACTTGAAATAGCAAGTTATTCTTAATGTTAAAACTCACTATTTCACGACTTACAAAACATCTAAAAAAATTTATTACAAAAATAACTACAGGCCATATTCTGAAGACATACCTGCATATTCAAAACGCGGCACCGATACGCCGTCTACTTCTACCTGCTCAACAAACATACTTAATGGTCTAACCCAAAGGCCGCGCTCGCCATAAAGCGCACGATAGACAACGAGGTATTCATTAGTTTCAGAGTGGCAAGCCACATCTAACACTTCGTAATTTTGTCCTTTATAGTGACGATATAAACCAGATTTTATTTTTTCCATAAGTATCAGATTCAACTCCGTATTAGCAATCAATAAAAATAATGGCTCAGACCACCTGCGCTCTCAATCGTTCAAGCTCTTGCTTAATGATCAAAACATGTTCTTTGCTGCCTCGCTCGCGCCAAAAAATAGCTAAACCTAAAGCACTGTACTCTATAGCAAGCACATCATCTGGCATCGACAACAGACTTTCAGACAAGGCATGTTTAATCCCATCGAGCTCTTCTTTCGCCTCTAGGGCAACATTCCCTTCAGCTTCACCCTCTCGCATCACGAGAATATTCAACGCCGAATCACGGCGAATATTATCACGCCACTCTAACCGATAAAGAATACCTTTCACCGCTGGCTCTAACCTAACCTTAGCGCGATGAGTTTGTGGCAAATCACAAACCTTTACCTGCAAGCCCAATGTTAAAGCTTGTTCGCGAACTTGCATTTGATGTTTTTGCCGAGGGCTCGGCATAATCCAAAAAACAGGGCCAAGTACAATAGCAAACACTACAATTATAATTAAATAATTCAAAAAAATTAGCACCTAAAAATATGACTAGACCAGTAACACCCATCCTATAAAGACTTTATTGCTCGCAACACCTATAGACTTTGTTCAAAAAATATACGTTAATGTAACTGTCAGCTAAATCTTATTTACTTTAACTGCTTAAGCCTGCCGGGAGACTATGATGAATCAATATAAAAATATACTACTTGCCATTGATCTTTCAGAAGAAGCCGATCAAATTACGGCTAAAGCACAGTCATTGGCAACATCAAATCAAGCAACACTTCATATAGTTCATGTTATCGAGCCTCTCAGTTTTGCTTATGGCAGCGATATCCCTATGGACTTTTCAGGTATACAGCAAGAAATACACAAACAAGCACAAACTCAATTAACCGAGTTTTCCACTAAATACGGCATTGCAACCGAGCATCAATATATAGAACTGGGCCGACCTGAAAATGAAGTCCACAGACTCGCTAAAGAGCTAGCAGCCGACCTCATTATCGTCGGCAGTCATGGTCGCCACGGTTTAGCGCTATTGTTAGGCTCGACCGCTAATGCTGTTATACACGGCGCAACATGCGATGTATTAGCCGTTAGAATTAATGATTAAGCCTCATTAATCGTCTGACAATTCACACCAGCGCTCTAGCGTCTGCTCTAATTCGCTACCCACAGCGGCCATCAACGCTAAATGCTTATTGACCACGTCGCTGTCTTGTTGATAAAAATTCGCCTCACTAGAAATCAATTGGAGCTGTTCTTGCTGGGCCTCTAACTTCTCGATATTTTCAGTCAGGGTTTCCAGCTCACGCTGCTCTTTATAACTTAATTTTTTTACGCTCTTTTTCTCATTGCTAGCAGCAGGCTGCGCTTTCTCAACTGCATTCGCAGGTGTGGATTTCTCTTTATTACTAGTATCAAAATCGAATTTACCACCCTGCCTAACCCAATCTTCATAGCCGCCTATATACTCGACAACTTTACCAGGTCCCTCAAACGCCAATGTACCTGTAACAACATTATCCATAAATTCACGATCGTGGCTGACTAATAACACCGTACCTTTATATTCAACCAACACGGATTCTAACAACTCTAATGTCTCTACATCTAAATCATTAGTCGGTTCATCAAGCACTAAAATATTAGCTGGCATACTGAATAAGCAGGCAAGTTGCACGCGGTTTCTTTCACCGCCCGACAATGCCTTTAACGGCGTACGTGCACGCTCAGGCTCAAACAAAAAGTCATTTAAATAACTGAGTATATGGCGTGTTTTTCCATTAATCGTAATACTATCTCGACCTTGTCCTACCGTATCAACAATGGTTTTTTCATCATCTAATTGGTCACGCATTTGATCGTAATAGGCCACATCCATCTTGGTACCTAATTTAACACTGCCCGATGTTGGCTTTAATTCACCCAACAGCACTTTTAGCAGTGTTGTTTTACCAACACCATTAGGTCCGAGCAAACCAATTTTATCGCCGCGCAAAACATTAAAGGTCATGTTTTTAAATAAAACTTGATCATCAAATGCAAAACCAACATCAATAATTTCAGCAACTAACTTGCCTGATGTACGACCAGACTCCACAGCCATTTTGGCGGAACCTTTAACCTCTCTTCGCTGAGACCGTTCCTCACGCAATTTTTTCAAGGCCCGGACACGACCTTCATTACGTGTTCTACGGGCCTTGATACCCTGCCTAATCCAAACTTCTTCATCAGCTAAACGCTTATCAAACAATGCATTTTGCTGTTGCTCAACTTCTAACATATGCTCGCGCTCTGTTAGAAAATTATCGTAACCACACTGAAAAGTAACTAACCGACCTCGATCCAACTCAATCACTTTAGTCGACAACCTACGCACTAAAGCACGATCGTGAGTAATAAAAAGAACCGCCCCACCAAAATCCATTAGCTGTTTTTCTAACCACTCAATCGCTTCAATATCTAAATGGTTAGTCGGCTCATCTAATAGCAATACATCGGGTGAAGTGACCAATGCTTTTGCCAATGCGACACGCTTTCTCCAACCACCGGAAAGCGATGACATCACTTTATCTGCCGGTAGATTTAAACGACTTAGAACCGCATCAATACGCTGCTGATAATTCCAACCGTCAGCAGCTTCTATATCGTGCTGTAAACGCTCTAATTTCTTAAGCGCAGCATCATCCATCGCATTGGCCGCAAGCTCATCATAATCTTTTAACAGCTGACCAATATCAGCCAAGCCCGATGCAACAACCTCCATAACGGTTTGTTCATCAGCGGTAGGCAGCTCCTGCTCTAATCTTGAAACTCTTAATGAAGGTTTTCTCCAGATATTACCGCCATCAGGCTTGATAATACCCTCCACCAATTTCATTAGTGTCGATTTACCGGCTCCATTCCGACCGACCAGACAAATACGGTCTCCTCTAAACAGCTGGAAACTAGCATTATCTAAAATAACGTGAGGACCAAAACTGAGATCTAACTCAGTAACCCTTAACAAAGGCATTCAAATATCCTAATAAGATATGACATTAAAAAACGATAATAGAAATCTGATAACAATTACCGGCTAACTTGTTGAAATAGCAACTTTAACTAAGTCAATAACTACACTATGATGAAATAGCAGCGTATCAAGCGGCGACGGCGGCGCATTCTATCACTGCTTATGGCCGGTGAAGAACCTTTTATATAAACACCTTTTATAAATTGAGAGCTATGAGAAATAAAATCAGCAATTTGGCCACGCAAAAACCGCGATTATTCGGGGCCGACAAGCTATTTGGCAACACAAAACACTTGTCACTCGTTGCTACCCTTGTTATCGCTGCTGCCAGCACACTACCCTTTAGCACCGCCAATGCAGCTGCGAACACATCAAACACGCCACAAATTGAAGCCTCACCACAATCACAGCTTTATAAAAAAACACTCACGGCTATCCGCAAAGGCCACAAAACTAATACAAAGAAGGGA
>CALBVI010000168.1 GCA_937969395.1 uncultured Spongiibacteraceae bacterium
GTCAACAACAACTGATAATAGATAGGGTGTAGCACCAAACTACAGGGGATATCGTGCCAATCATGCTCATCAACAAGGTTGCTTAGTAACTCCTGACTGTCGCCAGGCTCACCGTAAAACTGATAAAACGCTAGCTCGCCACGGCGATTGATAAACACGATAGCTAAACCATCCGGCCCCACAGATATACCTAACCTACCTGAGCTTGCAGACGATTTTTTTAACCACGGAATCGAAATAGCCACTAAAGAGCATCTCCCTTGCTAGACATCCAGCAAGCATTAATTGACAATAATTCGCTGACTTAACATACTGCTTTGCATTATTTTTGTAAGTCTATGCTTTTACTAACAAAATTATAGTCTAAATATTCGAAACTAAAGGCCTAATTTAATGCGAAATAGGCATTAAATTGCCCCAGAGATACTCAACCATGCTTCATGTCGTGCTCTACGAACCGGAAATACCACCCAACACTGGCAATATTATTCGCCTATGCGCCAACACTGGGTTTCAGCTACATCTTATTGAGCCAATGGGCTTCGACCTAGATGATAAAAAGCTAAGACGCGCCGGCCTTGATTACCAAGAATGGGCACCTGTTCAAACACACTCATCATTACAAGATTTTTTTGACAAGATTCAACCGAAAACCTGTTACGCCTGCAGCACCAAAGGCACTCGATCACATACTGAAGCGAGCTATGAAGAAGGCGCAGCACTCATTTTTGGCCCTGAAACCCGCGGCCTGCCCTCAACCGTGCTCGATCAAATAGAGCGGGATAATATTCTACGACTACCTATGATGCCAACTAGCCGCAGCCTCAACCTTTCCAACAGCGTCGCTATTTTTGTTTACGAAGCTTGGCGACAGCTCGATTTTGCCGGTAGTGGTCAACAGTAAGCCAGAACCAAATACCTACTTCAAAATGACACATCCCAAAAAAAAGGCCGCTTAATATAAGCGGCCTTTTTAAATCAACTAAACAAATAATTGAATTAGTGTGTCTCAGCGGGTGCAGCTTCTGCGTCTTTCTTAGCTTTAGCTTGCTGCGCCTGTATAAACAACGCTTCAAAATTTACTGGCTGCATATTAACCGGCGGGAAACCGCCTTTAATCGCTGTGCTATCAACCACTTCACGTACAAAGGGGAACAATAAGCTAGGTGCCAATACACCTAGAGCACCACGTAAATTCTCTTCAGCTAAGCCAACAGCATTAAACAAACCAGCCTGCTGAACCTCAATCAAAAATACAGTCTCATCGTTATTTTTAGCAGTGATGGTAACCGTTAAAATAACTTCATATGTATTATCAGAAACTTTACTGTTTTTAGTATTCAGCTCAACACTGAAATTCGGCTGCCACTTATTACTAAATGCAGCAACACCCTGTGGCGCTTCAAAAGACAGATCTTTAATAAAGAATTGCTTCACTGCAAATTGCGGTTGAACCGTTTCGTTATCAGCCATTACTTTTCCTCTTTCATTATCATCAATTGTTATCTAACTGTTTCTATCTAGCCATTTTCTGGCTAACCATTGCCGCTAGCAACTACCGGAGCAGCTAGCATTTCATCTAGCCCTCCAGAACGCTCTAGCGCCCATAAATCATCACATCCGCCAACATGCTCATCCCCAACCCATATCTGAGGCACGGTATGACGACCACTTTTTTGCATCATCTCTGCCCGCAACTCTGGATTGCGATCAACACTCAACTCACAAAACTCTATGCCCTTATTTGCCAATAACTGTTTAGCTCTATGACAAAAGGGACAAGTTTGAGTGGTATATATAACTACTTCGACCATTTTCTACTCACATACTGACAACTAAAGTGAACGTTATTTCATTACCAACGGTAATTGCGAAGACTTCCACTCCATCATGCCACCGCTGAGACGGAAAACATTCTCAAAGCCTTTGGCGCGAAGCTGTTTACCGACAGCACCGGTATTCTGTCCCATCTTACAAACCAAGACGATAGGGCGGTCGCGGAATGGTTCAAGCTCTGCCATTCGATCGACCACTTTAGCCTGAGGAATATTCAGCGCATCAACAATATGACCCTCACCAAACTCATCACTACCGCGGATATCAACAACAACTGCCTGCTCTTGATTCACTTTATTAATCACTTGCTGCGTTGTTAGCGTTGGTCCGCCTTTGCGAGACTCATGCTGCATCAGCAGGGTAAGACACACGACAAGAGGCAGCACTAAAAACCACTGTTGAGTTAAAAAATCTATAAATAACGCCATTGCCGCTGATCTTCCTCTATAAAACGTATAATTGAGTAGCTACTCTTCCAGCTGCCCTAAAATTAAAGTGCGCAAGTATACACGGGCTGCGCACCCGATCACAGCGCCAACTCAAGCTATATAACCATCGTATGTTAGATCAAATAGCAAAGCACAGAACGACACGGTAGAATTGCTTCTTTGAAATGATAGCCAACCAACTGAGATGTTAAGTTGGGGGCCTAAATCGAAATATCAACACCTAAACTCTATTTAAGTCAGCAGAAGATTTTGTTATGGAAACTAGCAACACTAAAAAGCCCGTTGTTCTTTTAATTCTCGATGGCTGGGGCCATCGCGAAGCACCAGAAGATAATGCCATTTATAATGCCAACACCCCAACCTGGGATCGCTTGTGGCAACAGGCTCCAAAAACGCTGATTTCAAGTTCTGGCTTAGATGTTGGCCTACCCGAAGGTCAAATGGGTAATTCAGAAGTTGGTCACATGAGCCTAGGCTCTGGCCGAGTGGTTTATCAAAGTATTAGCCGTATTGATAAAGCCATCAGCGACGGCGATTTTTTCAAGAATGCGACTTATATAGAAGCTATCGATAAAGCCATCAACGATGATAAAGCAGTACATATCTTTGGCTTATTATCGACAGGGGGCGTACACAGCCACCAAAACCACATTCTGGCGATGATCGATATGGCCGCTCAACGCGGCTGTAAAAAAGTGTATGTACACGCCTTTCTCGATGGTCGTGACACGCCTCCGCGCAGCGCAGTAGAACCACTAGCCTTACTCGATCAAAAATTTGCCGAGCTAAACTGCGGCCGCACCGCCTCAATCGTTGGCCGTTACTATGCAATGGATAGGGACAATCGCTGGGATCGCGTACAAACTGCATATGATCTGCTCACTGAAAGCAAAGCGGATTATCAATACGATTCTGTCGAACAAGCAATCGCCGCCGCTTATCAACGGGATGAAAATGACGAATTCGTCAGCCCTAGCGTTATTCGCAAAGAAGGCCAAAGCAATGCCAGTATTGAAAATGGCGACGCTGTTATTTTTATGAATTTTCGCGCCGACCGCGCCCGCGAAATCACCCGCGCATTTGTTGATGACAATTTTGACGGCTTTGAACGCAACAAAAGACCAGACCTCGCCGACTTTGTTTGCACCACACAATATGCCGAAGACATCGATGCCGCCTGCGCTTTCCCACCGGTAAAAATGACCAATAGTTTTGGTGAAGTGATGGAAAAACAGGGCAAGACTCAGCTTCGTATTGCCGAAACCGAAAAATACGCTCACGTTACTTTCTTTTTTAGTGGTGGCCGCGAGCAACTGTACACCGGCGAAGATCGCGAACTAATCCCTTCACCCGACGTAGCAACTTATGACCTACAGCCAGAAATGAGCGCGCCAGAAGTCACAGAAAAACTGGTTGCGGCTATTAACAGCGGGCAATACGACACCATCATTTGTAACTACGCCAATGGCGATATGGTTGGCCATACCGGTGTTTACGATGCGGCAATAAAAGCTGCCGAAGCTATTGATGCCAGTGTTAAAGCGGTCACTGACGCAGTGCTAGATGCCGATGCCGACTGCCTAATTACCGCAGATCACGGTAACTGCGAACAAATGCTCGATTACGAAACTGGGCAATTACACACCCAGCACACAACTGAATTAGTGCCGTTTATTTATGTTGGTAATAAATCAGTTAATATCACCACCGAAAAAGGAAAATTAGCTGATATTGCCCCGACAATGTTAACGTTAATGGGTATTGAGCAACCTGCAGAAATGACCGGCAACAGCTTAATAACAGTACAGTAATCACTACTATTTTTTAGGCCAGTTTCAGGGTATTTTTGGATGGTAAAGCAATCTCGAAAAAAACAGTTAATAACAGCTTCGCTCTATGCGAGCCTGTTATTAACAGCCGTCTTTTCAATACCCAGCTTTGCCGATGAAGAACAAGAAAAGCGCCAACAGTTAGAACAACTCAGCTCAGAAATGAATGAGTTAAAAAAGCTATTAGACGACTTTAAAAGTCAGCGCACTGAACTTCAAGAATCGCTGCAAAAATCAGAAGTTGATATCGGTGGCATCCAGAAAAAAATCAACAACATTAAAAAAAAACTCAACAGCGAACAGACTGAATTAAAAGCACTGCAGCAAAACCTTCAAACCCTAAACCAGTCTAAACGCTCACAAGAAAAATACATTGAGCAACAAATTCTAGCGGCCTACCAAATAGGTCAACAGAAAAAAATTAAAGTCCTGCTTAACCAAGAACAACCAGAAAAATTAAACCGAGCACTAACTTATTACGACTATTTCAATCAGGCCCGCAGCGAGCAAATCAATAACTATGTTTCTGTTATCAATGAACTGAATGAAATTGAACCTCAAATCACCGCTAAAACCTTCGCTCTATCGCAGGTAAAATCTCAGCTCGACAAAGAGTATCAAAGCCTACTCATCAAACAACAGAGCAGAGAAAAACACTTAGCATCCATCGATAGCTCTATCAGCAGCAAAGATAAGCAGCTCATACAACTAAACAAAGACCGCAAAGAACTGGAAAAACTGCTCGCCACGGTTGAGCAAACTATCGCTAATATCGCCATCCCCAGCAATTACAACCCTTTCACCAGCCTCAAAGGCAAACTACCCTGGCCGACTAAAGGCAAATTTAGTAACGCCTTTGGCGGCCGCCGCAATAACAGCAGCACTCGCTGGCAAGGCATTAATATTCAGGCCAGCGAAGGCAGTGAAGTGCAAGCGATTCATCACGGTCGAATCGTTTTTGCAGATTGGTTCCGCGGCTCGGGCTTACTCGTCATCATTGATCATGGTGATGGCTATATGAGCCTTTATGCCCACAATCAAAGCCTCTACAAAGAACCCGGCGAATGGGTAAACAGCGGCGAAACCATTGCAACTGTTGGCAATAGTGGCGGTCAAAAAGTAGCTGGACTTTACTTCGAGATACGCCATAACGGACAACCTACCGATCCAAAAAACTGGTGTAGAAAAGCCTGAGTGGTGAAAATGTGTACACCAGCTAGGGTTTACGTGACTCAAGGCTAACGCCCTTCGAAAAAGCACGGTACAATCTGACGTAACAACCCTGACGTAATAATCGACCCAATAGGTTAAACAAAACAACTTATTGATAGAACCTGATATTTAGAGCATTGATCACGATTTCATAAATACAGGTAAAACCCAGTTTGAGGCAGTAGCTATGACAACCCAAAGCAAATTTCTATTATCACTAGCTGGTGGATTACTATTAAGCGCCACGGCATCGCTTACCTTAGCGCAAGATGATACTACCGATGCTGACAGTGAGCCCTTAGCTGCTTTACCCTTAAACGAACTTCGCGCATTT
>CALBVI010000169.1 GCA_937969395.1 uncultured Spongiibacteraceae bacterium
AGGTAAGAAGCCTCGTGATTTGGGGTAGATTTGATAGTTTCCATTAGGGTAACGAACTAAATAAGCTATCAACTAAAGCTCGCCTCCCTACAAAAACCTTACACCCCAGAAACAACAAAGCCCCAATTAAGGGGCTTTTAAATCTATTCAACAATAATAGCTTTGTCAGAAATTAAAACGGAATGTCATCATCAAAGTCATCAAAACCGGCTGGCGGTTGCGGCGCTGCCTGTGGTGCTTGTTGAGGTGCCTGTTGAGGTGCTTGCTGAGGAGCGGCTTGCGGTGCTGCTCTTCTCTGTTGAGGCGCAGCATTTTGCTGTGGCTGCTGGTAAGCAGGCTGCTGTTGTGGCGCATCATTTTGATAACCTCCACCTTGCTGAGCGCCACCTTGTTGAGCACCGCCACGGCTATCTAGCATTTGCAGCTCATTGGCTACGATTTCAGTGGTGTAGCGATCAACACCGCTTTGGTCTTGCCATTTACGCGTGCGAATTGACCCTTCGATATAAACTTTAGAACCTTTGTTTAGGTACTGACCTGCAATTTCTGCCAAGCGGTTAAAAAACACCACGCGGTGCCATTCGGTACGTTCTTGCTGCTGACCGGTTTGCTTATCTTTCCAGCTTTCAGACGTTGCTACGGTAATGTTAGTGACTGCATTGCCATTAGGCATGGCCTTTTGCTCAGGGTCATTACCTAGGTTACCAATTAAGATTACTTTATTAACACCGCGGGCCATGGACGTCTCCAGAATTGCTATCGATCTAATGATTTAAATTATGGCGCAACTATACCTGATGCGACTCGTTAAATCACCACAGATAGCCGGTGTATAAAACATCAATAACGACAATTAGCGACTGCGGCTGACCATCACTATATTGCTGTCATGGGCGCATCGGCTAAAAGAACAAAGCAATCCATCGCTACTTCACAGCCAGAAACAGTGCACCCCGCAAAAGAATACAAATTAGTTGTAATAAAACACAGACTGTCTTTGCCAGCGGCCTAGGCCGCAACATATAATAGTCGGTTTTCGGCAGTGCCCTCACGGGGCGGAGATAGACAGTGGATACCATCCTAGTACGCGGCGCTCGCACCCATAATTTAAAGAATATCGATTTAGATATTCCCCGCGACAAGCTCGTTGTCATCACCGGATTATCGGGTTCAGGGAAATCATCATTAGCCTTTGATACCCTCTACGCTGAAGGCCAGCGTCGCTATGTTGAATCGCTCTCAACGTATGCCCGGCAGTTTTTATCGATGATGGAAAAGCCCGACATCGATCATATCGAAGGTTTATCTCCAGCTATCTCTATCGAGCAAAAATCAACATCGCACAACCCGCGCTCGACTGTTGGTACTATTACTGAGATTTACGATTATCTGCGTTTGCTCTATGCCCGCGTTGGTGAACCACGCTGCCCTGATCACGACATTAAGCTTGAAGCGCAAATTATTAGCCAAATGGTTGATGCGGTATTAGCTCTACCAGAAGGTAGCAAGGTGATGTTGCTGGCACCTATCGTTAAAGAGCGCAAAGGCGAACATCTGCATGTATTTGAACAATTACGCGCTAGCGGTTTTGTTCGTGCTCGTATTAATGGCTTGGTTGTCGATCTAGACGAAACCCCTGAATTAGAAAAAAACAAAAAGCACACTATAGAAGTGGTCGTCGATCGCTTTAAAGTGCGCGATGATCTGCAAATTCGCTTAGCGGAATCGTTTGAGACAGCTATTGAGCTAACTAGTGGCAACGCCATTATTAGTTTTATGGATGGCGACCAGGAAGATATTATTTTTTCTTCGCTATTTGCCTGCCCTACCTGTGGCTACAGTATTAGCGAATTAGAGCCACGGTTATTTTCGTTTAATAACCCCGCTGGCGCTTGCGGCGGTTGCGACGGCTTAGGAATGAAATCCTACTTTGATCAGTCGCGCATTTTGCAACACCCCGAAGCCAGCTTAGCCGAAGGTGCAATCCGCGGCTGGGATCGACGCAGTGTTTATTATTTTCATATGCTCAAGTCTTTGGCGGAGCATTATGAATTCGATATCAACACACCGTTTGCAGAGCTCTCCAAGAAACAGCAAAAAACTATTCTTCAAGGCTCCGGCGATGAAGAAATTAATTTCAATTATGTGAATGATCGCGGCGATATTTTTCAGCGCACTCATACCTTCGAAGGTATCATTCCAAACATGGAACGCCGCTACCGCGATACGGATTCGCAAATGGTACGCGAAGATTTATCAAAGTTTCTTAGCACCCAGCCTTGCCCCGACTGTAGCGGTACACGATTAAAACGCGAAGCCCGCCATGTTTTCATTAATGACCGCGATCTTCCCTCTATTGTTGCTATGCCTGTTGGCGATGCACTGGAATATTTCAAAAAATTAAAACTGACCGGCAGCCGTGGAAAAATTGCTGACAAGATTCTTAAAGAGCTGCGGGATAGATTTACTTTTTTAGTCGATGTTGGTCTTAACTATTTAACCTTAAATCGCAGCGCCGAAACTTTATCCGGTGGCGAAGCACAGCGTATTCGTCTCGCCAGCCAAATCGGTGCAGGTCTTGTTGGTGTTATGTATATTCTCGATGAACCTTCAATCGGTTTGCATCAACGCGATAATGAACGACTACTTAAAACCTTAATTCATTTGCGTGACATCGGTAATACCGTGATCGTGGTAGAGCACGATGAAGAAGCCATTCGCATTGCCGATCATGTTATTGATATAGGCCCAGGCGCGGGTATTCACGGCGGCGAAGTGGTTGCCCAAGGTACTTATGACGATATTGTTGCTTCAGAAAATTCACTAACCGGGCAGTTTTTGTCAGGCAAGAGATGCATCGCCATTCCTGAAAAGCGCACCGAATTTGATCCTGAAAAACAAATCGTTTTAAGCGGCGCTACCGGCAACAACTTACAAAACGTCACTTTAGAAATACCTCTCGGCATTATGACCTGTGTTACTGGTGTATCCGGCTCAGGAAAATCAACACTTATTAATGGCACGCTATACCCACTAGCCGCTACCGAATTAAACGGCGCAACGACATTAACCGCGGCGCCGCACGAAGAAGTAACAGGACTGGAGCTAGTCGATAAATGTATCGACATCGATCAAAGCCCTATCGGTAGAACGCCTCGCTCAAACCCTGCAACTTACACCGGTATTTTCACCCCCGTGCGCGAATTATTTGCCGGTTCGCATGAAGCGCGCTCACGTGGTTACAAACCCGGACGTTTTAGTTTTAACGTTAAAGGCGGTCGCTGTGAAGCTTGCCAAGGTGATGGCGTTACTAAAGTTGAGATGCACTTTTTACCGGATGTTTATGTACCTTGCGATATTTGTAAAGGCAAACGCTATAACCGCGAAACGCTAGAAATACGCTTTAAAGGAAAAAACATCCATCAAGTATTAGATATGACCATTGAAGAAGCGAATGTGTTTTTTGAGGCTATTCCTTCTATCTCCAAAAAATTACAAACCTTGATCGATGTTGGCTTATCCTATATTCGTCTGGGACAAGCGGCGACTACACTTTCAGGTGGTGAAGCGCAGCGGGTTAAATTATCAAAAGAGTTATCTAAACGCGATACCGGCAAAACATTATATATTTTGGATGAGCCAACTACCGGCCTGCATTTTCACGACATTCAGCAATTACTCAACGTACTGCATCGCTTACGTGACCACGGCAATACTATTGTTGTTATTGAACACAACCTTGATGTTATTAAAACCGCAGACTGGGTTGTCGATTTAGGGCCAGAAGGTGGCAGTGGTGGCGGACAGATTATTGCAGAGGGTACGCCTGAAACTGTGGCGAAAAGTAAAAAATCTCACACGGGACGTTTTTTGAAGCCAATGCTTGAAGCGCAAAAATAATAAGGTTAAACGATTGTTGTAACGATTAGAATAAACCTAAGATTTATTATTTAAGCTTAGGTTTGTTCTAAATTGGCATTATCTCGCCGACGCTGTACTAACTGCGAACTTTGACATTTGACCACATGCTGAATAAGTAACTCTTGGTCTGTTGCACTCACTTCCGTAAAATCTAAGCGAGCAAAAAACTCGCCCTCGCTATCCTCTACCGGTTCACAAGCAATTACTTTTGCTAAGGCCATGATTTTTAATTCTTCAGGGTGCAGCAAAATATCCAGCTGCAACATCTGCCCAGGCTTTAATAATTCTTCCGTCGCAAAAGCCAAACCGCAAGCACTAACATTTACTTGGCGCATGGTATAAGCCACTGACTTCATCAAGTCAGTATCGATATCCATTTGGGTGATAATAAAATTAAGCTTTTTATTCAGTAGGTCCAGTAATTCCGCAGCGATAGGCGACTGCAATTTACAAGAATCTAATAAGGTGTGAATACGATTATCAAAATTAGCCGCATAATCAATCGGCCCAATCCGCTCTTTACTTTCTTTAGCGAGCGCCTTAGATTCCTGGTCACCGATAAAGCGATAAAAAATACCCATGGAATCATCAATGCGAAAATAACGGCGACGTTCGTCAGTCATAAAAATATCTATTATTTAAATGTTAAAAAATATCGCCCGAGTTCAATTCAAAAGCTGGCGCGTCTTCTAATTCAAGCGAATCGTAATATTCAGGATCTTCTTCTTTTAGTACCTGTAAATCATCTTCTAACTCTTTATCAAGCCCCTGCTGAATAACAATTTCAACTCGACGATTTTTCGCACGACCTAAAGAGGTCTCATTAGTATCTAAGGGTTGAGTATCCGCAAAACCACTGACCTCAAGTCGGCGAGGATTAATAACGCCTTCACTAAGCAGCTCCTGCGCGACAGAAACTGCGCGACTCGTTGACAGCTCCCAATTAGAACGAAAACGAGCCGTACTGATTGGAATATTATCGGTATGCCCCTGCACGGAAATCGAACCGTCTTTAGTTGCCAGAACATCTCTGACTTCTTGCATTAAGGGAATATAATTATCGGCCAAAGAAGCCGAGCCGGAACCAAAAGACCCCTTCTCGCGAATACGAATAACAATTTGCCGGCCCTGCGTTTCTATCTCAACTTCGCCTTTGGCAATTTGCTCACTCAGGCCTTTTGCTAAATCAACCGCATCATTTTTGGTTTCTTGAATTAACTCTTCAACCCGCTCAGCAACTTCAATGGCTTCTTGAATACCTGCTTCTTTATCTTCTGCGCCGGCCTCAACATCATATTCAGCGGCGCATTCCACATCGAGGGAGAGGCGATCAATATCATCGGAGTGTTGGTAAATTTCATTGATAGGTGTTGGCTCAGGACGGCCAGGACTAAAGTGCTGCGCGATAAAGCTCGTACCTTTTGGCGGGTTTTTTACATCGATTTTGGCCTGTACACCAAAGGCCTGCGCCATCGAACCAGCTAAACGCTTGAACTTCATTGCATCCATTTCAGCAAATGACAGCAGCAAAACGAAGAAGCACATTAATAGCGACATTAAATCCGCAAACGTTCCCATCCATCCGGGCGACCCCGGAGGTGGACAAGCGGGGCAATCTGGAGCGTCATCAGACATGATTTACAACCACATTAATGCAAGCAAAAAAATCAGTCGCTTTAGCGCCAATTAATATCATCCATCTTCTTCCGAGCCGCGCTGACTTGCCGGCAAGTAATTTCTCAACATGGAATCAATCACTCGTGGATTTTGACCGCCTTGAATTGCTAGTAAAGCGTCAATCACCAAACTCTTACTCATATCCTCTTCTGCTCTGCGCAGCGATAATTTATCCGAAATAGGGATAGCGATCATGTTCGCCAGCATCGCACCATATAACGTTGTTAACAGCGCCACCGCCATCGCAGGACCAATCGATTTCGGATCATCCATATTCGATAACATCGCTACCAGACCAACTAGCGTACCAATCATACCCATCGCAGGCGCGACATCACCTAGGGCACTAAAAATATTAGAGCCAATTTCATGACGCTCAACGGTTTGATCTTTATCTTTTGATAACAAGGTTTTTACGACTTCAGGGTCATGCCCGTCGACCAATAGCTGGATACCGCCCTGTAAAAAATCACTGCTGACATCCTTGCCTTCCAACGCTAGCAAACCACCCTTACGGGCTTCATCAGCTAAGCCAACAATCTCATCAATAGTTTCTGCTGGATCAGGCAGCTTAAACATAAATGCTTTGCCTGCGACTTTACCGGCGCCAAGAAACTGGCCGAGACCAAATTTCATCATGACGACAAAAACACTACCGACAACAACAATGAGCACAGAGGGTACGTCAACAAACATACCGAGGCTGCCACTCAGTAACATTGCCGTGACAATGATCGCCATCGAGCCGATCATGCCAATGAGGGTCGCTAAATCCACAGTCTTACTCCTAAAAATAAATTGAACGACTAGTCGCTGTTTTTAATGATTACAGTTTAGCTTGATTCTACCTGCAGTACAGCGTAGATGTTATTGATCTGATGAGTTTTTTCGCTTTCTAGTTAGGGTTAACGGCATATTAAAGTCATTCTTTAGATAACAAAATTAACCGTTTACGGTAACCATCAACAATTAGACATTGACCCTGATCGGCAGCTTAGGTACCTTTGCCTGCGCTTTGCACTGATCTTTTATGAGATACTTTTTTACTTTCTCACCAGCCAAAGCCAGACCCTTTATTTAGCCCGCGGAAAGAACATCATGGCCAAAGCCAAAAAAGCTATCGACTTTGAAGAATCCTTAGACCAACTCGAAGAGCTGGTTGAAGATATGGAAAATGGCGACCTCACATTAGAAGAGTCCCTGAAAGCATTTGAACAAGGTATCAAGTTAACACGCGAATGTCAGGGCGCGCTCTCACAGGCCGAACAAAAAGTACAAATGCTGATTGAAGAAAACGGCCAACTCAACGTGGTCGATTTAAATGACGAGGATGACCTCGACTAATGAGTATCGCGCCTACCTCCGACTTTCAGCAATACCTAGAACACAGCAAACAGCGAATCGACAAAGCACTCACCCTCCACTTAGGTGGCTTTAACAGCCCCTACAGCAACGTCGATAGCGCGCCTTATTTAGAGCAACTACGCCAAGCGATTAGTTATAGCCAGCTCAACGGCGGCAAACGCGTTCGACCACTGCTCGTTTATGCGGCAGCGAAAGCCATCGACACTAGCGCCCACGATAACAAACAACTCGATAAAGTCGCTGCCAGCGTTGAAATGCTCCACACCTACTCATTAATTCATGATGACCTGCCCGCTATGGATGACGACGACTTACGTCGCGGACAGCCAACCTGCCACAAGGCATTTGATGAGGCCACGGCGATATTAGCGGGCGATGCATTACAGACCCGCGCTTTTGAGTTACTGACTGAAATTACTGGCTGCGAGCCCCCAACTCAACTGGCTTTAGTAGCAACGCTGGCCAAAGCCTCAGGCTCACGAGGCATGGTAGGCGGTCAGGCGATGGATTTAGCAGCCGTTGATCAAAACATTAACCTAGCTCAACTAGAAACTATGCACTCCCTTAAAACCGGTGCTCTTATACGTGCTGCTGTCACAATGGGGGCGCAGTTTGCGCAGGCGAATCCGGAGCAACTGAAATCGCTTGATGATTACGCCGAAGCGATAGGCTTAGCTTTTCAAGTTCAGGATGACATTCTGGATATTGAGAGCGACACCGCCACACTGGGCAAAACGCAAGGTGCAGATATCGCGCTGAACAAACCCACTTATCCGGCGCTGCTGGGTATGCAGGGCGCTAAAGAAAAGGCGCAACAGCTGCATAATCAAGCCATCGTGGCATTGGCAGGCTTTGATGACAACGCTCAGCCCCTGCGAGACTTATCCGCCTATATTATTTCCAGAAGCCATTAGCGAACGTTAAAGATAAAGACTATTAGCGAATAGTCGTCGGTGGCAAAACTGGTATAATCCATCAGCATCACCAATCAATAAGCTGTCCCTCACTAATAAGTTGTCGATGTTAATCGACTAAACCACCTTCTCAATATATGGAGTGTATTTTGAACAAGTTAACTTTCTCACTTTTAGTCATTATTACGACGCTATTTTGCGCTCAAATAAGCAAAGCTGACGAAGCATCTAAAGCCGAAGCCGAAATCCTTTTAGAAACTATCAACATGCAGCAAATACTCACGCAGTCGATAGAGCAAATGCTAGAGCTACAACTGCAGCAAAATCCGGCAATGGCTCCTTATAAGCACGTTATGCTGCAATTTCTCTCTAAACATATGAGCTATGAGAGCTTAAAACCACAAATGCTGGCTATGTATGCAGATGCATTTACTGCCGCCGAATTAAAAGATATCAATACTTTTTATCACACTGAAACGGGCAAAAAGACCTTATCAACAATGCCTCAACTTATGGCTCAAGGCGGGCAAATAGGTGCGCAAAAAGTACAAGACAATATCCAAGAACTACAGGAGATGATTAAAGCGGAATCTGAGCGTATTCAATCACTTCAGACGCAGTAGAACCAAGCACTGCATCAGTCTCAAAAGCACTCACTTTGCCGAGTTTGACGCTAACTCGGCAAGGCTAGCAAGCCGCCATATATCACCTATCACTATCCACTAAAGTCGACCAGTCAAAAGCAGTAATCGTTAATACTTTGAGCTACAATAGCGCACTGCCCGCGCTAATCAGTATGTTGCGCATAGATCGGAATAATAAATGTTTAACGAAATACCCTCTTCACGCCCGTCTACACCGCTGCTCGATAAGGTCGAACTGCCGGCACAGTTGCGTGAATTAAATGAAGAACAGCTGCCTCAATTAGCGCAAGAACTACGCGAATTCATGCTCTACAGCGTAGGTCAGACCGGCGGTCATTTTGGCGCGGGACTAGGGGTCGTTGAGCTGACCGTTGCCCTGCACTACTTATACAACACCCCCGAAGACCGTATCGTCTGGGATGTAGGCCACCAAAGTTACCCCCACAAAATATTAACTGGTCGCCGTCACCAGATGGACAGTATGCGAATGGAAAACGGCTTAGCCGGTTTTCCTAAACGCAGCGAAAGCGAATACGACACCTTCGGTGTAGGCCACTCCAGCACCAGTATTAGTGCAGCTCTCGGTATGGCCATGGCAGCCAAACAATTAGGCTCGAACCGCAAAGCGGTGGCTGTTATTGGCGACGGCGCGATGACCGCAGGTATGGCTTTTGAGGCTCTCAACCACGCACCACATGTTGACGCTAACATGCTGGTTATATTGAACGACAACCAAATGTCGATCTCTCGCAATACCGGTGGTTTAAACACCTATTTTTCTAAAATTTGGGCGAGTAAAGCCTATAACGAATTACGTGACGGCAGTAAAAAAGTCCTGTCGAAGATTTCGGCTTGGAACTTTGCTCGCCGCGTTGAAGAACACATGAAGAGTATGGTCGCTCCCAGTATTTTATTTGAAGAGCTAGGCTTTAATTATATCGGCCCTATTGATGGC
>CALBVI010000170.1 GCA_937969395.1 uncultured Spongiibacteraceae bacterium
TGAAAATTTAGATGATTAATTGCTCGACAGTCTCTCGCTAGCAATAGAAGGCAGTAAAACACTATGACAGTAAATATCGCAATTACCGGTGCAGCGGGTCGCATGGGGAAAATACTTATTGAGGCGGTAAGCCTTAATCCCAATACAGTGCTTAGTGCGGCTATAGAGCGCTCTGGTAGTGATGCTGTAGGTGAGGATGCGGGTGAGCTTGCTGGCTTGGGCAAATGTGGTGTTGTTATTGTTGATGCGTTAGAGCAAGTCATTAATGACTTTGATGTATTGATTGATTTTACCGCGCCAGTGGCAACCGTCGCTAATGCAAAGGCTTGTGCCGCTGCCGGTAAAAAAATGATTATTGGTACTACCGGATGTACTGATAGTGATAAGGCTGAAATTACTAACAGCAGTGGTCAGACAGCAATTTGCATGGCGACAAACTTTAGCACTGGCGTTAATTTGTGTTTTAAATTGGCAAAAGAAGCTGCGGCTATTTTAGGGGATGATTACGACGTAGAAATAGTCGAGGCTCATCATCGTCATAAAGTCGATGCGCCATCGGGTACGGCGCTAAGTTTAGGTGAGGCTGTTGCTGAAGGCTTTGATAGAGACTTTAATGAAGTTGCTGTGCTATCTCGTGAAGGTCAGGTTGGCGCGCGTACAAAAACTGAAATCGGTTTTGCTACGGTGCGTGGTGGTGATGTTGTTGGTGATCATACCGTAATGTATATGGCTGATGGCGAGCGCGTTGAGATTTCTCATAAAGCGAGTTCTCGCATGAGTTTTGGGCGCGGCGCTGTTCGTGCTGCTGCTTGGTTAGCTGAAAAAGACACTGGCTTGTTTGATATGCAGGATGTATTAGGCTTTAAATAACTGTGTTATTAAAGCCTAGTTTAATGGTTGGTTTTTGATGTGGAAAACTAATTGTTCATCCATTCTTTTTTCGAGATCAAACAGCTTTTCAATGATTTGGTCAGTAAGAATAGAGCCTTTGGATAATAATAGAGAGTCGTTGTGACCATAGAGGTTTTTAGCTAGCTCCATTCCAGTGATTAGTTGATTGGTCCAGAGTCTGTTCTCTTTTTCATCGTCGGTATCTAATTTAGGTTCTATTGATTTATTTAATAGTTCTACAAGTTTTGAATCATAATAATCATTGCTTCGGCTATTTATTAAATTCATAGCTTCTGCCATAGATAATTTTTCAGCTTTAAGTTTTCCTGAAGTTAATTCTAAAAAATCATTAGAGATGTTAAGTATTTGCGCCGGCAGTGAAATATGCTTGCCAAAATCCTTTTTTGGGAAGCCTTTGCTATTAATATACTCTTTATGCTGAGCAATAATGTCAGCGGCTTCTCGCAGAGGCGGCATTGTCGATAACAGTAAGCTCCCTCTAATCGGGTACTCTTCGTAAAGCTTCTTTTGATCTTTGCTCATGGATTCATAAGGTATATTGAGTAGTGAGTCAGGCATGCTTAATTGACCTACATATCGCAGCGAAGCCGCATGCTTTAATGAGGTCTTTAAATCATCACTAAGATTTAATTCGTTGGCGATGGTCGTGATTAGGTCGGTGATATCAAACGGTGTTTCTGCTGTGAATGTTGATCTTTGATCCATTAAATTCGAAAATAACGAGATAGCCTGTTGATAGCCTTCACATAATTCATTGTGACTTTTATTTAATTCATTTGTTCTTTCTTTGACGCGTCTTTCTAGTGATTCGTTAACGGCCTTAAGTTGTTCGTTCTGCTTGGCAATTAAGCTTTGTAAGTAAGCGTTATGTTCTTTCATGTCGACGGTAGAAATGCATTTTTCTACAAGTGCAACTAACTCTTTGTCGTCCCATGGCTTCTCTATGTAGTGATCAATTTTTCCTAAGTTTACCGCGTCAATAGTTGCTTCAATGTCAGCAAATCCCGTTAATAGAATTCTCATTGTATCGGGAAATTTCTCAGCAGCTATCGCTAGAAACTCTGGACCGGACATTTCTGGCATACGGGCGTCTGAAATAATTAAATCAAACGATTGTTGCTCAATGATGTTGACTGCTTCTTGGCCGCTATTGGCTAGAACAATATTATATTTTAATTTTCTAAATAAACGTTTTAGGGATGATAGAACGCTCGCTTCATCATCAACTAGAAGAATTGATGGTACTTTTTTGAAATCATAAGATTTCTCTTTGTTAGTCATAATAATCCCTGTTGATTAATCCTGCTTATCATTGTTGTAAGGAAGCCAGATGATAAAGTTTGTGCCTTCTCCGACCGTTGAATCAACATTGATGGTTCCCTGGTGGTCTTGAATAATACCGTAGGAGATAGATAGCCCTAGCCCAGTTCCGATGCCAACATCTTTAGTGGTGAAAAATGGGTTGAAGATTTTGTCTAGGGTGTCTTTATCAATTCCTTCGCCGTTGTCTTTTATTGACACTTCGACGCCGTTATTCTTTTCATGAATGGACGCTTTTATTAATCCGTTTTCACTGACGGCTTGCGCGGCATTAATTAGCATCTTTAAAAACACCTGAATTAGCTCGCCGCTATTTGCTTCGATATTCTTAGTCGTATTAAAGTCAGTAGAAACCTCAACGTTATACTTGAGTTCATTGTGCGCAAGCTTAAGTGCTTCTTCTACAGTCTCTTGTATGTTGCATGTTTCTTTAGTTTTGTCTGATTGTCTAGAAAACCGTTTCAGGCCTGAGACAATATCAACCACTCTGGTGATACCGACTGTTGATTCATCGAGTAAATTTGAACTGTCTTCAAGTAAGTAGTTTAAATCTATTGAATCAGCTACT
The DNA here is from genome assembly GCA_937969395.1 of uncultured Spongiibacteraceae bacterium. Taxonomy (GTDB): domain Bacteria; phylum Pseudomonadota; class Gammaproteobacteria; order Pseudomonadales; family Dasaniaceae; genus Oceanicoccus. The sequence goes on from CALBVI010000170.1 coordinate 2,801, forward strand.
TCGCTCAGTTTGTCTATTTTTGATTTTATTTCAATAGGTGCGTCTTCAACAGATGTCCTTATTTGTTCTGCAATAGAAATATATTCTTTGAAATCATCAATGTACTCAGTAAGTGATGACATATTGCTTTTTATGAATCCCATGGGGTTGTTTATTTCGTGCGCTATACCAGCAGATAGTTGACCTATAGATGCCATTTTTTCTGATTGCAGTAGTTGGTCTTGTGCGGATTTTAATGCTTCGCTGCTCTGCTTTAGTTCCTTAAAATTTTTCTCTAAAATTTCTTCCTGGTAGCGGTGTTCAATTAAGTACC
>CALBVI010000171.1 GCA_937969395.1 uncultured Spongiibacteraceae bacterium
TAATGATATTGATGTTGATAAAAACAGCAATCAAAATACCGTTGATGTTCGTCTGGTTCTGCAAGGGTAATAGTAAATTGTGTCTGTAATGTATAAACAGTATTTTGGTTTTTCTGATACGCCTTTTTCTATCGCGCCTGATCCTCGTTATTTGTATTTGAGCGACAGGCATCGCGAGGCGTTAGCGCACTTAATTTATGGTGTAGGCGATCAAGGTGGTTTTGTATTATTGACCGGTGAGGTCGGTACTGGAAAAACAACTATTTGCCGTTCTTTGTTACAGCAATTACCACCTAAAACAGATGTTGCTTATATTGTTAATCCAAAGCAAACAATTAACCAGCTGTTGATAAGTATCACCACTGATTTTGGTATTTTCTTTGATGAGGATGATACCAGCAAAGACTTGATTGATCATTTAAATCGCTACTTGCTGCGCTCTCATGCAGAAGGTCGAAACGCCGTATTAATTATTGATGAGGCGCAAAACTTATCTGTTGAAGTGTTAGAACAATTGCGGCTGTTGACTAATCTTGAAACTAATGAAAAAAAACTACTGCAATTAGTTTTGTTGGGGCAGCCGGAATTAAATGATTTGTTGGCTAGGAAAGAGTTAAGGCAGCTTGAGCAGCGGGTGACAGCAAGGTTCCACTTAAAGCCTTTATCAAAAACTGAGGTGGCTCACTATATTGAACACCGCTTATCAGTGGCTGGAAGTCGTGAGCAGTTATTCTCTCCTTCAGCGATTACCAAAATCTATAAAGCAAGCGAAGGCATTCCTCGCCTGATTAACAAAATCTGTGATCGCTGTTTACTTGGTATTTATTCTTTAGATCAGAGTCAAGTTTCACGGAAGATAGTGGTCAGTGCAGTCAAAGAGCTGTCTAGTAACACTTCGTTGAGTATTAAACCTAGATATACCAAGTGGTTGGCTGTTGCTTTATTGGTGGCCGTTTTAGTAGCGATAGGTATTTTTTCGCTCGACAGTGTTGAGCTTGCTGACAATAAAGGTGAAAGCAATGCCGAAATAGTTCAACCGCAAACGAGTACCAATCAAGCATTGCTTGTTAAAGATAATGGCTTGCAGTCGGCTGAGGTTTTGCCTGGTGGTGAGCCGCAGAAAGAGTCTAAACTTATTTTGTCTATTTATGATCAGGGAGAAGCAGTTGTAAGTTTGCAACGGCTTTTAGCTATGGTCGATGTAGAGTATGCGAAAAAGTTATCAGGAAATATGGAATACGCTCAATCTTATATGTTCCGTGAAGAAATACCGTCGAAATTGGGGCGGCTTTATACGCATGGATTACATTATTCGCCGGTCATGTTTTCAGGTGTTTATGATGAATCTTTACAGTCTGCAATAGCTCGAATGCAGTTGCATTTTTCGCTTCCGGTCAAGCGTTCGGTTGATGCCTTGTTGATTTCTCGTCTTAATGATTTCGCTACTAGTGCTACGGTGCCTTTAGTTTCCGTTGTGGCTAATACCGGGAGTGAGGGCTAATGTCATACATATTAGATGCGTTAAAAAAATCGGAGCAGGAAAGACAAGAAAAGAGCACGCCTAATATTCAGACTATTCAACGACCGCATCAACATAATCAATCGGATGGCTGGGCAACTAAATATGTAGCGGCTTTTTCAATAGTGGCACTACTTTTAGTGGCTGTGCTTTATTTTTTTGGAGCAGGTTTTATTGCTTCGCTAACTAACGAAAACGTTAAATTAATAGCGGTTAACAACGCCATAATCGCTGTTGATAAAACGGCTGAATCAGCAGTGCTGTTGCCGGAACCCTCCGCGAACAATAGTCAGTCAGTTGATAACACTAAGCCTATAGCTCAGCCGCTATTGATGGAGTTTTGGGAACTACCTGATCCTGTGCAAAAAGAAATTCCGCCAATGACTTTTTCATTTCATGTCTATTCGGATAACCCTGAGCGAAGAACTATTATTATTAATAGTCATAGAGTAAAAGAAGGTGGTGTTGTTTCTGCTGGGCTGGTTTTGGAAGAAGTGACAAAAGAAGGGGTGATTTTGAATTGGCAGGATCAGTATCGTTTCACCATGTCAGTTGTGACTGGCTGGTAAGCTAAATACAGTTTGTTATTACTCTTCTTTATTGTTCGGTTGATAGCGGATGAAATCGCTAAGGTCTTCACTGCTAGTATCAAATTTCCCTTCGCTATACTTTTTTCTTAAGTCATTCATTAATTGATAGCGGTCTTGAGAGATGTCATTAGTAATTTTATCGGTCTCCATGATGACCGGATAAATAAATACCATTAAATTCTTTTTAATAATTCTGTCGGTGGTTGAGCGAAAAAGGCCGCCAATAATAGGAATGTCGCCTAGTAGAGGTACTTTGCTAACTTGCTGTTGGGTGTCGTTGGATACCAAGCCACCCAGTACAAGTATGCTTTCATCTTCTACTAATACCTTGGTTTTGATACTGCGTTTGTCGGTGACGATGTCACTTGTTACATCAACTGAAGCCGAGATGGTCTCAATTTCTTGTAAGATATCTAAGGTAATAGAATCGCCCTCATTAATTTGTGGGGTAACTTTTAATGTCAGGCCGATATCTTTGCGCTCTACTGTGGTGAATGGGTTGCTTGTTGTTCCGGCAGTGGTTGACTGCCCGGTAATGACAGGGATATTAGAGCCAACTAAAACTTCCGCTTCCTGGTTGTCTAAGGTGACA
>CALBVI010000172.1 GCA_937969395.1 uncultured Spongiibacteraceae bacterium
GCCTTTCCATGTTCAACTGTAAGAGTAGAGTTAAGTAGCAATACACCTTGCTCAGCCCATTGCTGCAAGAAACCTACATTTGATCGAGCTATCCCCAGATCGCGCTCCAACTCTTTAAAGATATTGCGCAATGAGGGAGGAACCAAAATATCTTTAGGTACTGAAAACGATAAGCCATGGGCCTGACCAACGCCATGATAAGGGTCCTGCCCTAGAATCACGACCTTAACTTGATCAAAGGGAGTATTGTTTAGTGCGGCAAACCAATTTTCTCTGCTGGGGTAAATAATCTTTTGTATTGATAGCTGCTCTTCAAGAAACAGCTCCAAGTCAAAAACATAGGGCTGAGCCAGCTCATTCTGTAGGCTCTCAAGCCATGAGTTATCTCGAATAAGGGATTTTAACTTCAATGACTATTCCTTAAATTACTAAGACAGCTTGATCTGTCACGGTTATATTAAAACTCACAAACCATGATCAACAAGACTATATTTATCAAACATATTCATCCATCCATCAAGCTCTCTCGATAAACGGTTATGCTGTTTTAAGGTTAGCGTTTTCTGCAAAGCCACAAATAAATAAGCCATTTCTGATTTAGTATCAGCTAATTCCTGCCTTAATTGATCACTCCACCATTGATCAGGGTAGACAAACAACTGATCAACCTGGTGACTAAAATCATCTACAAAACGTGCATTCAATGCGACAGAAAGATGCTTACGCCACTCTTTACGGTAAGCTAAACGGCTTGTGGTTGTATGCGTTTTTTCAACACTCCATTGATTTATTAAAGCCCGCTGTTCTTCCGTAAGACGGCCAATATACTGTGCAAGTAATTTTTCAAGTCTGCCAGTACGGCGCTTATGCCCTTCATCATCGGTTCTTTCAAGAAAGCGCTCTTCGTCTTCCGCGATATCCTTATCAATATTTAATAATAATTCCTCAACTTGGCTATCACTCAACGATGTAAGCATATAGGTAATATCAGGCGCTGCTTTTTTCATCAGCTGTCGCCAGTACGCATAAATATCGTCTATTTTCTCTATTAATTGCTCTTCACTTAAAGGCTGCTCAACATCACTCTTAATTTGTTGCAAAAACGCATTATAAACAGGCAGCTGATTACTATCATGCCACCCCAACAAATTATCTATACGTTGATCGAATTCCTTTTTTTGCACGCGGTTCCACTGAACATAGCCATCAACCTTCCAAACAATAAACCAATCAACAAAACGGTACGAACTCTTAATAGAGCAACCATTAAGCAATAATGTAAAAAACAGCACCCACACATATTTATTCATAATCATTCTTTAAAGCAGCATAAGCTGAGAAATAAACGCTTAAAAACACCAAAGGAATCATTCTTCTGCAAGACTCAATACAGAAAAGGCATAGCGCGAGGTATTAACATGTTTGGAAAAAACGATTTTACTTATTAGACCTGCAATTGAAAATGCTTTATTCAGTATAAAAAATAATGACCAAAAAAATGAGACAAGGTGTTACTTAACAAAGCCACTATATTGTTGCACCACATCTTCTAAATGACCAATCTTCACCGGCTTAGCGATAAACCCATCCATGCCAACATCGGCACATACCTGATCTTCACCCTCCATGGCATTAGCCGTTAAAGCCACTATCGGTATACGCTGACCACCATTTTCAATGCGGCGAATAGCTTTTGTTGCCTCGTATCCATCCATAACAGGCATATGACAATCCATAAAAATAATGTCGTAATCAGCCTCTTGCCACATTGTCACTGTTTCACGACCATTAACAGCTATATCAACTTTACAGCCTATTTTTTCCAACATTCGCACAGCTACTTTTTGATTAACCATATTATCCTCTGCCAATAATACGCGCATATTATTTTGAGGCACTCGACCTAAAGTATCCTTGGAGGTAATAAATGTATAAGGAGAAATAAACTCCAGATCGCCCTCAGCTTGTCGCTGTTGCTGAACTAAACGGTCAATCGTTTTAACAAACTGATTTTCTTTTATCGGCCGGCTTAAATAACCATTCATACCCGATTGCACAATTAACTCTGCTTTAACCGCACTCATATCAAGGGAAAGCAAAAACAGCGGGACATTCTCAAAACAAGGATTCATTCGTGTTTCATGCGCAAATGCAATACAAGCATCAAAACCGATAACCTCGTCTAAAATCACAATATCAAACGAATCCGCCGTAGAAGCTGCATCACTTATAAGATCAACCACTTTATTTAAATTATCAGTTTCTACTGTATTGATTTTGCAGCGATGGCACCAATCACGATTTAATGAATACTTACCGGTAATATCCCCCACCAATAATGCTTTAACATCTGATGCAATAAATTTTTCAGCCTTAACAGACTCTGACAAAGGCACTGGCTCCAAATCAAGAATCAGCCGAAATACAGAACCAACAGACTCCTTACTTTTAACTTCAACGCTTCCCCCCATCAACTTTGCTAATAACATCGAGATACTCAAACCTAAACCAGTACCACCATATTTACGAGTGGTCGAACTATCAGCCTGCGAAAACTCTTCAAAGACGTAATCAATTTTCTCTTCAGGAATACCAATACCGGTATCTTCTACAGCAAAACAAAACCGATTATTTTTGCCGTTAATTACTTCACATGACACATCAATCATCACGCCACCGACAGCGGTAAATTTAATCGCATTACTAATAAAATTAATCATAACCTGCCGAATACGACCGGCATCGCATATAACCTGGTCTTCTACATTTTCATCAAAACGTAACTGAAGATAGATGTTTTTTTCAGCCGCCTTTAATTTCATCGCGTCAACTAACTGCTCAAAATTAGCACGTAAATTTGAGGGGATTAACTCAAGATCCATCTTCCCAGCTTCAATCTTAGAGAAGTCCAAAATTTCATTAATAATAGAAAGCAGAGCTTCCGCGGAGCTCTGGATGGTGGCAATGCTATCTTCCTGCTCCTCATCTAGCTTACTTTCCGCTAATAAAGAGGCCATACCAATCACACCGTTAAGCGGCGTACGAATCTCATGGCTCATTGCTGCTAGAAACTGAGATTTAGATTTAGCCGCCTCTTCAGCCTCCTCTTTTGCCAAAGTCAGCTCTTGAGTACGCTCTTTAACTCTATCTTCAAGCTGATCTCGAGATGCCGCCAACTGGCTGTCGCGAT
>CALBVI010000173.1 GCA_937969395.1 uncultured Spongiibacteraceae bacterium
AAGGTAAATGATTCATTTGGCTCCCAGCGGAAGGCCGCTTTTAATCCTGATACATCTTCTGCGCCAAGATCGAGGTCATCGTACTGTAGCGCGGGAATGAAGCCATCTCGCTCACGCTTAAGTACCGATACTCTAGCTGCAGTAGTATCACCTAGAGGAATGTTCGCACTAGCGCGAAAAAGCGCGTAGCCATTTTCGCCGAGACCGACAGTGGCATAACCTGCCAAATCGCCGCCTACTTCAGGCTTTTTGGAGATAATATTGATAGCACCACCGGTACTGTTACGACCAAACAAAGTACCTTGGGGGCCACGTAAAGCCTCAACGCGCTCAACGTCTACCAAATCTGTAATACTTCCTAAAGACCGTCCTAAGTAAACACCGTCAACATACATACCAACTGCAGGGTCAGTGTTAATAACAAAGTCCGATTGGCCAACACCACGGATAGATACTCTTGGTGCAGCTGCAAAGCCACTGGTTGTGCCGTCAGTTTTCAGTGACACATTGGGCGCGATATCTGCGAAATCGACAATATCCACCGCCCCACGGTTTTCCAGCTCTAAGCCCGACACTGCGGTTACCGCGATCGGCGCATTTTGAAGCCCTTCATCCACTCGTCGGGCAGTTATCATGATTTCTTCTAATTGATAACGGCTTTCACCAGCCTCTTGAGCTGAAACTTGAAAAGATGACAACAATATGAGTGTTGACCCAAATGTTGAAGCCAAGCCATAAGGTAGTTTTTTAAAACTTTTGTTTCCCATTGTTCGTCCCCATTTATTTATATTTATTGTCGAAGTCCTACAGACCTCTAGACGTTCAAGAATGTTGGAGCCAAAGGCTATCTAAAGCACAGCAAATACTGACCTCCAACGTGTTCTCAAGGTATTAGTTCCCTGAACTGCAAAAAACCGCTATAGAGATTTGAATTTATTTTTTAATAAGCACACTTCTTTCAAAGGAAGCTCATCCAACTGGGTCGTTATTTCATATAGGGACTTGTGTGCGATTAAGAGCGGAGCCTGAAAGCACCACATCCTCAGCACAGAGGAAAAAAGGTAAGATTAAAAACTGTAGCTAAATTTCAGCCCCGCTTCACGAGGGTAGGCGACACCGAGATTGACGCCGGTTGTTCCCACTGGAGAATTTAGTTGCGGAAATACAGCGTCAACCTCCTGTCGATTAGGCGAGTACTGAGCTCCCAAAGGGGTACGATCATCGGTTACATTTTCAACATATGCTTCGATTCGAAAGTTATCCGCACTAAAACCCATGCGAAGGCTGACTTTGCTTGACGACGGAATCCAGCCATAACCGAACCAATCAATGTACTGCCTGTGCTCATAGCGAATATCTGCCCGGGTAAACCATTCCCAACTATCAAATAACTCTCGTGTATAAGTAGCGGATACGCCGATTTGGAATTCCGGTGTAAAAGGAAAGTCATTGCCATCAACGTTAGTGCAAGGCAGCTCGACGACGCCTGACAATGCGAGAGTACTATCAGCTATTCCAAAATCATCACCTATAGGAACGCAGCCACTTTCAAATTCGGCATTAATATAAGTCAACTGACCCGATAAACGCCAGTGACGATCGAGCAGGTAATCAGCCTCTAATTCAATGCCGCGAGATACGATATCAGCACTATTCAAAGCACCTCGAACTCGAGCCGAGACTCGCGATATTGTTGCATACTTAACAGGGTCCAATAAAACCAAGGCATCAATAACATCTTGTGCGACTACACCCGGCGGATAGAAAAATATATTCTGTGCTTCCTGATAACCTTCCACCTCTATATAAAATAACGCAGCATTAATGTTTAAACGACCATCCCAAAAAACGCCTTTCATACCGATTTCATAGCTATCTAATACTTCTTCGTCAACGATAACAATAGCGTCGAGTAAAGAGGTGGCGGACGACAATGTAACTCCGTCAACAACTAACCCCTCAAAATCCGCAGCTATTTCTCTTTGTAGAGTGGCGACGGCATCTAAATTAATAGTTGCTGGCTGCACACCTTTAGCGTATTGAGCATAGAGATTTAAATTATCTGTTGCACTATAAGTGATCGCCAAACGAGGTAAATTAGACGTTGTAATTACCTCTGGGGCACTATCGTCCGTCGGGTCGGGATCAGCTGCGGAGATATCATCTTCTTGCCGTCGCACCTCTAGAGATATGGCCACGTCATCAGTAATATCATAAAAAACACCGGCAAAAACACCCCTATTTTTTATCTCTGTAGAGCCTCCTGACAAACCTAAGCCACTCTCCCCGTCAATAGAAGACGAGGGATGCCTAAACCAAATTTCAGAAACATCTGCATAACTATAATCTGAGTATCCAAACGTGTAACGTAAGCGCTCATCATCGGGTGAAGTCCAGATTGCCTCATAGTAGTCTTCATCAATATGGACAGCCATCGCCATGTTAATGATGCGCGCAGGTGAATCATCAAAAGCCGTATTGTCCTGATCATCAATATCAAATGAAATATCTTTCGAGTGAAACGCTTTAAAGGCCAGACCATGTCCATTTTTCAACTCATAATCGACATCAAAGGCAAGCCTGTCACGCTCAAGCTCCCAACCAGGATCACGAATACAGTTCTGGTCGGGCAATCCTTCCCTGTAGCAGAAATTTCTGGATAATACTGGATTATCCAAATGCCTTAGCGGCCCCATATATATTGGCGCGCCGCCAGCATCCGCCCCAGGAATCCGGCGGATGTTATCGTCTTGTGCAGGGTCGAGGTTGTAATCTGGCGCAGGGCCATCATCCAGTTCGGTATGTGTATAACGTAAATTTAAGCTAAACGTATCTGATGGCTGAAAATTTATAGCGGTGCTGTACTGCTCCGTCGCCCGCGACCCCATCTTTACACCTTCAGGAAAAGAAGTAATGCTACCGGGGCCATCGTAACTATCCTGCGTCGCAGACACATATAAACCGAGCACATTTTCTACCACGGGCGCTGAATACCAAGCACTCAGGCCTTGTCGGCCATCCTGTCCATACTGTCCGTTAACACCACCTTTTGTTACATCTAGCGACGGCCTACGTAAGTTATAGTTAAGTGCGCCAGCAAACACGGCCCGCCCAAACACCGCACTCTGTGGGCCACGATATACCTCTACGCTTTCAACATCGACGAACTGAATACTTGCCTGTGGTCCTACCATTGGCACCCCGTCAATAAAGGTAGACATTCTCTGGACAGCCGTACCGGTGAAAGATTTAATACCACGAACACCTAATTGAACCTGAGACCGATTACTATCGCGCTCGTTATACACCATGCCAGCGGTGTTATTCAAAATATCGCCAAGCTCATCAATTCCCGAAGCTTGCATACTCAAGGTATCCATAACGGAAATAGCCACAGGGATGTCTTGCAGCGACTCTTCACGCTTTCGCGCACTAACCATGACCTCTTCAATCACTCGCTGAGACGCATCATCTTTAGAAACGCCCTCACTCACAGTGGCTTGCTGCGCAGAATCACCTCTGAAAAAGTCTAGAACAGTAGTCACAAAACTTTTTTTACTTTCCGGCTGCTGACTTTTAATTTCTTTTCTTGAGATGGTAATAACGCCGTTCTCTGTAAGCGCACCGGAAAGAAGCGTCCCTTCAAAAATAACGTCTAATGCCTGCTGTATGGTGTAACGCCCCTTTAAAGGGTTTACCTGAACATTCTCGACATCGACAGATTGAAAAAAAGCAGAGCTCTCGGTCTGTCTAGATATCGCTTTTATGGCAACAGCAGCACCAATAGCGGGGATGTCGAAATCGTATTCCGCCTCTACAACGGCAAACACATTAAACGGTGAAAACAAGAAAAATAACGTGAGCAGATAAACTACGCCATTAAGATTGGGGGATTTTTTTTCAATCGGCTTGATCAAAACCATTTAGATGAACTTCCTGCTCAATCTCAACGGAGTCGTTTCATGAGCCGCAAAAAACGCTATCGACATTTTATTACTTCCGATTTACCGCTTCCGGCTTACCTCTTCTGAAGAGAAATACGCTGCTATCTACCGATAGCGCCTCTTTTTTATACTTTTTTTGTTCTGAATGGAATAGAGGTTTATATTTTAGGAGATCAATATGCTCTTTGACAGACATAACACAAGCTATCAGATCAAAACTAAAGCATGCTCAATATGACATGATTGTCGTCAACATAACTGACCTGTACACCGTAAGCCGATACTAAAGCATCAAATAGTGGTTCGGTATCACCGATGCGAAACACACCCCCAAACCGCAGTTCCCGTAGTTCAGGGTCAGTAATTTCTATTTTTATTTGGTTATAGCGTGCCACTTGATTTATAACTTCTTCAAGAGAGTTATCAGAAAAATCATGTAAACCTTCCTGCCAAGATAATTCTCTGCGTTGATCGCGCTCACTAAGTGTTTGCACCGGCGCAGTTTGCTCCATGTCAGCAATGCTAATGCTTTGTCCGGCAATGAGTGAAATAGGCTTATTAGATAGTTGTTCAGAATCAATCGATTCAAGAGCATTAACAGATTCTGATTGCTGCAAGGAGACCACCGAAGAGGTATTGGACATCAGTTCGACTTTTCCTTCCGTCACCAGCAATTCAAAGTTTTCATCCAATAAACTGACCATAAATGCTGTACCGACAACCCGTACGTATTTATCGCCAGCATAAACCCAAAAAGGGCGGTCGACATTCGGCATAACATCAAAAAAAGCTTCACCACTTAACAAGCGTACCCTGCGATTATTTTTATCGTAGGATACTTCTACCTGACTATCTGTATTCAGCTCGATGATTGAACCATCGGATAGTGTAAATTCTCGATACTCTCCAATAGAGGTAGTATAAACCGTAGCTTCAACGAGGCCATTGCTTTGGCTAAACATCAATACAAACGCGAATATCACAGCGATTGCCAATGATCCAGCGACCATTGGCTCCAAAGAAAATAGTTTTCTAGATTTTTTTGTGACACCGCTGCACAGTGCATATTTTCGGCAAGATCAGTCGTATAAGCTTCGGACAAAAGGTTTAAGTCTTTTGACATAACTGCCAAGCTCTTTATCTCTGAAGCATGTCGAGGGCTTCTACTAATCCACTCTCTAAACGCTTCCTCGTCAGCCGCCGTTAACTTACCGGTTTCCAGCTGCGCTATCCAGCTACAGGCCTCTACGGTAATATTGGACTCATTTTCGGAAAAAGGATCACTACCCATAACGATTACTTACCAGCACCTGTATCAATATTTCCATTATCTCGAAAAAACGACACAGGGTTCGAGCTATTAATGTCCAATTTATTACGAATATAAGTATTGCAACGCTTCAATCCGGTAGCGACGTGTTTTTCTGTGGTACTGATTGATATCCCTAACCTGGAAGCTATCTCTTTATGCGAGTAGCCATACACTTTTTTCATTACAAATACCTGACGACATTGTTTTGGCAAGGCTTCAACTGCCTCCGTGAAAACCAGCATCCTTGATTCGCTGTCAATAATATCATCAATGGATGGCTCCGTACTTGGTACGTACTCTTTAGGCGTAGAATCCTCTATATAGTCGATCAAAGAATTAGACTTTTTCTCTAAGCGCTTGCGCACGATATTCTTTGAAACCCCGAAAAGGAAAGCACGCGGCTCAGCAATATCTCTTGTTTTTTCAGCTTCAAGAGCTCGCAATATCGTCAACTGACAAATATCTTCTATATCATGTTTATTGGACGTAAAGCGCCGTAAGAACCGCTTTAGAACAGGCTCACTCTCTTGAAATGCGTTAAAAATCCGTGATGTTTTTATATTTTTACCCATACTGGAATCGATCTCCCACCAAAAGCCGACTCGCATAAAATAGCAACAAAACGCGGCTTAGTATACGGAAACCTCATAACCCTCAGATCTACCACTACTATTGATGCCGCCAAATCTACCTATATATCTCATTTACATTAATGCATTGCCCTTTGAAACCAACATTAGACACAGCTGTTTACAACAGGGTTAACCGATTTAAAACACTGCTCAGACACAAAACCAAGCTTTATAATTTATTGCTATTGATAACTTGATGGTAACTTTCAATCACGCAATGATGATCAACAGTATTATTTGTAAATGATTAATTTCTTTGATTAATTTTATCCCGCGCAACCAGCTCACCATCATCAGTTTTAATCGCACTTAACATCATTGCTGTTGAGCCATCCCGTGCAGGAAAACCAACAATCGTCGCTGTATCCCCTTCTTTTACAAAGTTTTTATCTAAACCCAATCTATCCCATTTTCTAGGCACAAGACTTTCTATTTCCCAATGTTCTTTAGTGCCATTTTCTAAAGTCACTTCAATCGCCATTAAAATATGCGGCTGAATAAAAGAATAACGCGTAATAACACCTGTTCTTTCTATTTTAGTGTTTACATCAAAAGCTGAGAATGAATGATGGGCATTAGCGCCTGCCACACACAAAATTGATAGCAAACCAATAATAATTTTTGTCATAAGAACCTCTATATCAATCATTGGAAACACACAAAAGCACATCCAACTATCTTGGTTAGTTACTTTCATGTTTGACGTAATTAATCATAGCGTAAGCGCTAAGCTCAACGACCAAACTTACATAATTGTAAATCGTGCAATCACATTAGCGCTGAGCTGCCCACGCGCTCACAACGTAAATTTAAGTATTAACCTAAGCCTTCGTTAACTATCAGCCCTATTCCGAGACAAAATAAAACCCGACAAAAGCCTTAATCACAGAAAAAATGATAGTGTCCCAACTATATTGATCTCGATCATATTTATCCCACATAGCGGTTCCATTTACGGATACAAACGTTTATGATAATCATTCCTATTAAGATGGCTATTATTAAGCCTTTTGTTCAATAATAACTTGGTCCAACCACACCCAATAAGAGTCAGTAGTGAACACAAGCAAAACATTATTCAAAGACCTCAGCGTAGGCAGTACTGCCCGTCTTGTGAGCTTCAACGAGCTCAACAAAGTTTATCGCAACCGCCTAATGAGCCTTGGACTAACACCCGGTACTGAGTTTCAAGTTAAGCACGTGGCCCCTCTTGGTGATCCGGTTGATATTCAGGTACGTGGCTTTCATTTGAGTTTGCGCTGGGAAGAAGCAGGTAATATCGAGGTTGAACAACTGTGAGTAATGAACACACGCTAGCCCTGATCGGCAACCCTAACAGCGGCAAGTCAACGCTATTTAATGGCCTCACCGGCGCACGGCAAAAAGTCGGTAACTGGTCTGGCGTTACCGTCGAAAAGAAAACCGGTAAGTTTAACCACGGTGAAACCCAGTTTGATGTGGTCGATCTACCGGGCACTTACTCGCTGCATGTTTCCCATGAAGACGACTCTGTTGATCAGCAGATCGCCCAGAATTTCATTCTCGACGAACCTGTTGATGTCTTGGTCAATATTATTGATGCCTCAAGCCTAGAACGCGGCCTTTATCTCACCACTCAGTTACTAGATACCGGCGTACCGGTGGTGATTGCCCTCAATATGATGGATGTTGCTCACCAGCAAGGTGTACATATTGATCCGCAGAAACTCGCCATGAATATTGGCGTACCGGTTATTCCGATTGTCGCGAGCCGCAAAGAAGGCCTTGATAACTTAGTCGATGTCATTATCAATCAGCTCCGCAATAGTGCTAGTGACAATGTAAGCGACGATGCAGCCGACAACGAGACTGAATACCCAGCACTTAAACCCGTTAACTTAGGTGACGAGTTTGAAAACGCTATCGATACTATTCTCAAACAAGTTCACACCAGCGACAGTGGCGCTAGCCGTCTGCAAGCAGCCGCCATCCTCGAACGAGACGATGGTGTTTTTAGTCGCTTCCCTAAATCAATTCAAAAAAGGTTTACCGACACGATAGTTGCGCTAGAAAACAAGCTCGATGGCAATGCCGCCGACCTACTGATCGAAGCCCGTTATCGCTGGATTGGCGAAGC
>CALBVI010000174.1 GCA_937969395.1 uncultured Spongiibacteraceae bacterium
ACTTCGGTGAACTAAAACAACACTTCGCGCCCATCTATAACCAACTAGACCACTACTACCTTAACGACATTGAAGGGCTAGAAAACCCTACCAGTGAAAACCTTGCTCGCTGGATATGGCAAAAACTCAAGCCCACCCTAAGCATTCTTAGCCAAATTGAGATCAAAGAGACCTGCACAAGTGGCTGTATTTACCGCGGAGACTAAAGCTCTCACACAAAATAAAACAAACCGCAAGCACTTATGCACACTTTTTTTAAACGAATTAAAACAAACATCAGCACTGTTGATAACTAATCTTTCACTTTAAAGAAAATTAGTAACTGGTTGATTTATAAGGAAATATAAAAATAAGCCGTTTTTTTGGCCAATTTGCTAAAAACACCGAGAAAGCTGAAGCAGAGAAAGGTTCAAACATATTATCAACAAAGTTATCCACAGGAACTGTGGACAACCATTATTTACTCAAAACCAGCAGATAACAACGTCACCGCATCAACCATTTCTTCTGTATTGGCAAAACTTTTTCGCTTGATAACAGCCCACTCGGCCTCCCCTCCAGCATCTGATGCCAAAATAATAGACATAGCCTCATGCTTACCCACAAAGATACCGTGCATACCAGAGCACGGAGAAAAATCAGGGGCAACAACCATATCAAAAGCCGGTATACCACGACGATGAGGAGCATCGCTAAAAGGTATACTCCGGTTTCTAGAAAAGCTGTTATAAATCTTACCTATACGGTCTTCGAATCCCTCGGTTTTAAGTGCCGTCATAATCGCTATGCGATGTTCCCTTGACTGTTTTTCATCGGCCATAGCTGACTCAGCATTTTGAGCCGCGCTATCTTGGCCTGACCTATTCTGATCGGAGCTATTTTGACCTGCAGCATCTTGACTCAAAGCATCTTGACTCAAAGCATCTTGGCTGAAAGCATTTTGACCAGAAGTATCCTGACTCGAAGCATAATCCCCCAGGCTTTCCACCGACGACGCCACGATATCCAAGGCCTCTAGAGCTTCTTTCAGCTTAATAACGTCTGCCTTTTGATGGCGAATGATGCCGTCATAATCTAATACTTTTGAGATTTCTATTAACGTCGTTGCTTGCTTTAGGATCTCGTTTGAAAATACACGCATACATAAACCTTATTATATTTTTTCGAGCACAGAGACACATTAATCCTTTGATACAGCCACTATGGGCACACCTTTAACATCAGTAATAATACCTAGTATTAATCATACAGCTGCCACCAATTATAATAGAAAACTAGAATAACGCTTTGTTTTTAAAGCATCAGTACAAAGCCAGCATTCATCCATGCCTAAACATCTCTTAGCAAACAACAGCGTCATTAACCAGAAAATCAATTACATCCCACAATTAATCCTGCTATCTGCTATCCAGTTGTCATTTCTCTATGACAATATTAAATAAGACGCACTTTAAAGTGGTCGCAATACTAATTTCGACTAAAATTAAACTCATCATTTAACTGTCATATAAATGTAACAAAAATGCAGCAGAATAGTTTTATTACATTTGAAACCTTACAACGACTTTAAAAGGCATCTATGCCATCACCACGGAGACACCCGATGAAACAAAAATTTATCCCTGCAGCGATTGCAATAATCACTGCAAGCTCACTGTCATCAATCGCGATAGCTGATGGTCCAAGCTTTTACGGCAAGGCCAACGTCAGCTTAAATAACGTCGACTACGATGGCGGCGATGATCAATGGGAATTAAATAGTAATGCCTCACGAGTTGGCGTTAAGGGTAGCTATCAGGTCAGCGAAGGCTTAACAGCTATTTATAAATTAGAGTATGAAGTCGCTGTTGATGACGGCGAAGACGTCTTCAAACAACGAAATATTTATGGCGGTTTTCAAGGCAGCTTCGGCACCGTGATTGCTGGCAACCATGATACGCCAACCAAAATAGCACAAAGCAATGTTGACCGTTTTAATGACCAAGAAAACGGCGACATTAAGAATGTTTTCAAAGGCGAAACCCGTGCAAGCAATATAATCATGTATAGCTCACCTGAAGTTAACGGACTTTCTGCAACGGTTGCTATCATACCCGGCGAAGAAACAGGTGTTAATGACGGTCTCGCTGATGGCACCTCTATTGCCATAACCTATAAAAAAGACGAGCTTTACCTGGCTCTAACTAATGATAGCGAAGTTGAAGGCGTCGACGTAACTCGCTTTGTTGCAAGCTACGTTTATGAGGCATTTAATTTTGGTTTCATGTTACAAGAGGCCGAAATTATTAGCTCTGGTGATGAAGGCTCTGGCTACCTATTTAGCGGTGAGTACAAGCTAGATGACAACATCGTATTAAAAGCTCAGTTTAGCAACAACGATATTGATAGTGGCGATAAATCTCAAATCGCTTTCGGTGCTGACTATAAACTCAATAGCAATGCTAAATTCTTTGCTTATCTTTCAGCTATCGATACTGACACGACCACTGGAACACAAGACGACACTGCATTTGGTGCCGGTTACGAAATTAAATTCTAATTTTTATCAATGTATTAAAAAATCAAAAGGGGCTTTTTAGCCCCTTTTTTAATAAACCAATTCATGAAAATATCATAATGATACAACAGCACTTTCAATCTATAATAAAATTACAAAAATGAAAGCCAACAACAAAACCTGTATCGTGAAGAAAATGTAGCGGACAAATCTATTACCAAGGTGAAAACATGAAATTTTTCTCTCCTCCTCTCATCCTATTATGCATTTTTTCATTATCAGCACACAGCGCCAGTGACGTTGACATGGCAGATTCACTAGATTTTAATGCGTTTCATAACGATAAAAAAGAAACTCAAAAAACCTGGAAAACCGAGCCAAAAAAACCCATAGACAACACGCAAAACATTAACATCAATACCTCAAGTAGCGTGTCTATATCGAGCCAACAGGCCAATAAAAACACACCACATAACAGTAGCTTTTCAAACAACGACAACACACATAAAATTCATGAACGCTACACCTTAAACAACAGCTTAAAAACACCTTACTCCGCTTTTTATGTTATCGAAGCTCTGCACAAAAAAATGGCTGAGTTATGTCCCACAGGCTGGGAAAAAACCAGGGAATGGAGCACCCCTGTCGAAAATGATTTTAATCTGCACTATCAATTCATCTGCCTTTAAAGTTTTTTCCCATCAAATAATACCTGCCATTAACTACTACGATTAAAAAACGCTTAACAAAATCACAGAAAAAAGAACAATATAAAAAAGATTGTATTGCTCATCACAACTCTTTACACTTGCTCGCACTTGTCGGGGTGTTGCGTTAATTAGTTTAACCACTAGCTAACGCTTCTGAGATAGTCCCGTAAAACCTGATCCGGATAATACCGGCGTAGGAAACAAGGAACGAGCCTTAACCGCTCGTCTTTCTTATTTGCCCCCCTGCGCCTTTTTTCGATCAGCCATTAATTAATATGCTGAAAAGAGGTTCGCCATGAGTCCATCAGAAACCACATTACTCAAAGAAACAGCACAAGTTGATGAAGCTTCTGTGCAACCATTTCCCTCTTCTAGCAAAGTTTATGTCGAAGGCAACCGCAGCGATATCCAAGTACCGATGCGCGAAATAACACTCACGCCAACGCCGATTCAAAACGCCGACGGCACGACCAAACTTGAAACAAATACCTCTGTAAGAGTCTACGATACGTCAGGCCCTTATACCGATCCTACTGCGGATATTGATATTCGCAAAGGCTTAAAATCAATTCGCGATGGCTGGATTAACGACCGCAATGATACCGAAACACTGGTCACCGAAAGCTCAACCTACACACGTTTTCGCGCCGAGGACCCCGAGCTAAAGCGCCTTCGTTTTGAGCTGTCACGCAAACCGAAGCGCGCTTTAGAAGGCAAAAACGTTAGCCAAATGCACTACGCTCGACAAGGTATTATCACCCCTGAAATGGAGTTTATCGCCATTCGCGAGAACATGGCCTTAGCACAGGCGAAGGAGCAAGGCATTCTGGGCGAACAACATTCAGGGCATGATTTTGGTGCCAGTATTCCCAATGAAATTACCGCTGAATTTGTGCGCAGTGAAGTTGCTCGTGGGCGCGCAGTTATTCCTGCCAACATCAATCATCCCGAATTAGAACCTGTTATTATTGGCCGTAATTTTCTAGTAAAAATAAACGGTAACATCGGCAACTCGGCACTGGGTTCATCCATTGAAGAAGAAGTGGCGAAACTAACCTGGGGGATTCGTTGGGGTGCAGATACCATGATGGATTTGTCCACCGGTAAAAATATTCATGAAACGCGCGAATGGATTATTCGCAACTCGCCAGTCCCTGTCGGTACCGTACCGATTTATCAGGCATTAGAAAAAGTGGATGGTGTTGCTGAGAATCTAACCTGGGAAATTTTCCGCGATACATTAATCGAGCAAGCCGAACAAGGGGTTGATTACTTCACCATTCACGCCGGCGTTCTACTTCGCTACGTACCACTCACAGCAAAACGTGTTACCGGTATTGTTTCTCGCGGCGGTTCAATCATGGCTAAATGGTGCTTAGCCCACCATAAAGAGAATTTTCTTTACACCCACTTTGAAGATATTTGTGAAATCATGAAGGCTTATGACGTAACGTTTTCTTTAGGTGACGGCTTACGCCCAGGCTCTATTGCTGACGCCAATGACGAAGCACAATTTGGCGAATTAGAAACACTAGGCGAACTCACTAAGGTTGCCTGGAAGCACGATGTGCAAACGTTTATTGAGGGGCCTGGCCATGTCCCCATGCACATGATTAAAGAAAACATGGATAAGCAAATTGAGGTTTGTCATGAAGCGCCTTTTTACACCTTAGGCCCACTCACCACTGACATTGCTCCCGGCTATGATCACATTACTTCCGGTATCGGTGCCGCTATGATTGGCTGGTACGGCTGTGCCATGCTCTGCTATGTAACACCGAAGGAACACTTAGGCTTACCCGATAAAGACGATGTTAAAGAAGGCATTATCACTTATAAAATTGCCGCTCATGCCGCTGACTTAGCCAAGGGGCATCCCGGTGCGCAATTGCGAGATAACGCATTATCAAAGGCGCGCTTTGAATTTCGCTGGGATGATCAATTTAACCTCGGGCTTGACCCTGATACAGCTCGCTCTTATCACGATGAGACGCTACCAAAAGAATCCGCCAAAGTTGCACACTTTTGCTCAATGTGTGGACCAAAATTTTGTTCAATGAAAATTTCGCAAGAGGTTCGCGATTATGCAGCCGAGAATGGTTATGAAAGCCGCGGCGCTGACACTATTAGAATGATTGATGTTGAAGCTGAGATGGGTAAAAAAGCCGATGAATTTAAACAGCAAGGTGCTGAAATTTATCAACCGGCACCATCAACAGCTGAATAATAGTGACAGTTAGTTTTTAATCATTAATTGCGAAACATAAAACCACTAACAGCTAGATAGGCTTTTAATTAATGCATATTGGCATTGCTGGCGCAGGACTGATGGGCCGACTCTTAGGCTGGCAACTACTAAGAGCAGGCCATCAAGTCACACTTTTTGACCGCGATCATATTGATGGTGAAGCAAGTGCTGCGCGGGTGGCGGCAGCAATGCTTGCGCCATTTAGTGAAGTTGTTAACTGTGAACGACAAATTTTTGATTGGGGTCTAGCAAGTTTAGAGCTGTGGCCTCAATTATTAAAACAACTCACTAGTGATAGCGCTCAAAAAATTGATTACCAACAGCGAGGCAGTATTGTTGTTGCTCATCAACAAGATCAAGCCTACCTCGATCAATTTAATCAATTACTACAAACACGTGCATCTCAATATTCAGATGATATTGATTTACTCACGCAAAATGATATCGCCAAGTTAGAACCTACTCTCGCGCAACGATTTAATAACGGTACTTTTTTACGTCGCGAAGGCTGCATCGATAACTGGGGACTATTAAACGAACTGGCAAGCACCATTAGTCGGCTCGGCGGCAACTGGCATAGCAATGTTGACGTTAATTCCGTTGGGCCTAACACTATAATCAGCAATAACATTAGTCATCGCTTCGATTTAGCAATTGATACCCGCGGCTTAGGCAGCAAGCCACAACTATCCGATTTACGCGGCGTTCGCGGTGAAGTTTTATGGGTTAAAGCACCAGAAGTTCATTTATCAAGACCAGTACGACTGATGCACCCACGCTATCAGTTGTATATTGCCCCGAAACCAAATCAGTTATTTGTTATAGGTGCTACCGAAATAGAAAGCGAATCAATGAGTCCAATTACTGTTCGCTCTAGCCTAGAATTACAATCTGCACTTTATAGTATCGACAGCGGCTTTGCTGAAGCTAACATTGTCAAAGCCTACGCTAATTGTCGTCCCGCTTTTATCGACAACTTACCTCGCATTGATTATGAAAAAGGCTTAATGCGCATCAATGGTTTATACCGACACGGCTACTTACTTTCGCCCACTGTATTAATGACAGCATTGAATTATATTGGCGATAGCAACACTAGCAAGAGCAATGATATTAGCGAGAACAATGATCATAGCCTTATTCGATTTACTGATACTGAAAAAGTCATAAGCAAATCAACCCATAGTATGACGACTGCAACCCATAGTATTACCACTGCAACAAAGGCGAGCGCGCAATGATATCTTTGCAAGTTAATGGCGAAACTAAAACACTAAACAGCGCATGTACCGTCGCTGATGCATTAAAAACATGGGGCTATCAAAGCAAAGATATTGCCATTGCAATTAATGGTGAATTTGTGCCTCGCGCTTTTTATACACAGCAACCATTAATAGATAACGATTTAATCGATATCGTTACACCCATTCAGGGAGGCTAAACAATGGCGATTGAAATAGTCAAAGACGATCAGTGGCAACTCTATGGCAAACGCTTTAATAGCCGCTTATTAATTGGCACAGCACTATACCCATCACCGCAAATTATGCAGCAATCGATCAAAGCGTCGCAGTCACAAATTGTAACTGTTTCGCTGCGCAGGCAATCACCTGAAAATCAAGGTGGCAATAGTATTTGGGAATTTATTAAACAACTTAATTGCGAGTTACTACCTAACACTGCAGGCTGCCACAGCGCTAAAGAAGCTATTACACTGGCACAAATGTCCCGTGAAATTTTTAATACTAATTGGATAAAACTTGAAGTCATCGGTGATGAATATAACTTACAACCGGATCCTTTCGGTACCTTAGAAGCCGCAGAAAAATTAATCAATTTAGGCTTTGACGTTTTCCCTTATTGCACCGATGACTTAGTACTTTGCCAACGGCTACATGACGTTGGCTGTAAAGTATTAATGCCCTGGGGCGCACCGATTGGTACTGGCCGAGGTTTAATGAATAGCTATGCACTGCAAACAATACGAGAGCGACTACCCAACGTACCCTTAATTGTTGATGCCGGTATCGGCAAGCCTTCTCACGCAGTACAGGCAATGGAGATAGGCTATGATGGTATTTTATTAAATACCGCGGTAGCACAAGCGTCTGATCCGATCATGATGGGGCAAGCCTTTGGTGAAGCAGTTACCGCTGGCCGTAAGGGCTATCTCGCAGGAGCAATGACTAAGCGACAAACGGCTCAGCCTAGCACGCCTGTATTAGGCACGCCTTTTTGGCATCAGACTAACTAATAATAAAAAGACAAATAATAGAAAGACCAGCAATAGAATAAACAGCCAATTGTAAAATACATAATCGATCAACGAGTTAATAATGAATTTATCACAACGCCCCGCTCTCGCATGGACTATTGCTGGTTCTGATTCTGGCGGCGGAGCAGGCATCCAGGCAGATCTAAAAACCTTTCACGATTTCGATGTTTATGGCTGCTCTGTTATCACCGCCCTTACCGCACAAAATTCTATTGCTGTCGGCCATATACAGGTCACACCAAAACAAAATCTCGTCGCGCAAATTAATGCACTCGACAGTGACCTGCCCGCCAATGCGATAAAAATCGGTATGTTGGCCAGTGCAGAGAACGCCGAATCTGTCGCTAAATATTTGACCGGCTATCGCGGCAACGTTGTTTTCGATCCGGTGCTCAAAGCTAGTAGCGGTACATTATTGGGGGAAGAATCAATACTCGATATTGTGCGTAATAAATTATTACCTCTGACCGACATCATTACCCCCAATCGCGATGAAGCCGCAGCACTAATCGGTAAGCCTATTGCAGGGCATGAAGATATCCCCGTCGCAGCACAGACGCTACTTGAACTAGGTGCCAAGTCAGTATTAATTACCGGCGGTCATTTTGACTCCATTGCAGGTAGGCGACTCGATTATTGGAGCGACGGCAAAGATAGTTTTTGGCTCTCTGGTCCCTCTATCGATTCTATTCATAGCCATGGCAGCGGCTGCACTCTCTCCTCCGCTATCACCGCTTGCCTAGCCAAAGGCTATGCTTTACTGGATGCTCTGATACTTGCCAAAGCCTATATTACCCAAGGCATTCGTAACAGCGTTCAACTTGGCGGTGGCCCCGGACCTGTTGCACACAGCAAAGCTAAACTCGATTTTATTGACCTGCCAACACTATACCGCGATCACTCATCGAGCAAAGCTTCAACGAACAAAGCTTCAACGAGCAAATCAGCAACTACCTTGCCAGCAAAAACTCTGACAATATCAACGACAAACTTTGCCCCCTGCAATCAATTAGGCTTATACCCAGTGGTTGATTCCGTCAAGTGGATAAAACAACTTTTACCACTAGGGATTAAAACAATTCAATTGCGAATTAAAGACCTTAGCGAAGAACAAGCTCGCGAACAAATTCAACAAGCCGTTGCCGCGACACAACAATATGACGTACAGTTTTTTGTGAATGACTATTGGCAGCTTGCGATTGAATTGGGAGCTTATGGTGTTCATTTAGGTCAAGAAGATTTAGATACAGCCGACCTTGAAGCTATTGCCAAGGCAGGACTAAGATTAGGTGTTAGTACCCATAGCTATTATGAAATAGCTCGAGCACATGCCATTAAACCCAGCTATATAGCTATGGGGCCGATTTATGACACCCAAACTAAAGTCATGAATTTTAAAGCGCAGGGGGTAGAACAATTGAAAGATTGGGTCGACATTTTATCACCCCATTATCCACTAACTGCTATCGGCGGCATTAGTGTTGATCGAGTAACAACGATACTCGAAACAGGCGTTAAAAGTTGCGCGATGGTAACGGCAATAACATTGGCAGAAAATATTGAGCAAACTGTAGAGCAATTATTGGCGCTGCATAATTAACTGTATCGATAATTCCATTCGATAACATTATTGATTAGCTTTGATAATCCCTGACTTATCTGCATAAAAAGCACGAATCTCAGCGATATCTTTATCGACATCACCGGTCGGAAAAAAGCTTGGACCAAAGCCAACACACTTATGATCGGCGTCGAAATAACCTTGCACAATCGGGATTTCTGCTTGCCGAGCTATATGATAAAACCCCGTTTTCCATCGATCAACTTTACTGCGAGTTCCTTCCGGCGGCACAATAACGACGAGCTCTTCGCTATCGCGGAAATAGTCTGACATTTGATCAACCATATTATTGGATTTACTGCGATCAACAGGCACGCCACCCAACCAAATCATTAACCACTTAAAGGGTTTTGGGAACAACGAATCTTTCCCCATCCAATGCAGATCCATACGCAGTGAAAAGGCCACTAATAAAAAAATAGCAAAATCCCAATTGCTGGTATGCGGCGCAGCAATCAAAACATATTTTTTATATGCGGGCTGCTCATTTTCAATCCGCCAACCAATTAATTTTAAAATAAGCTTAGACAAAAAGCCCAATACTGGGCTGATAATTGGCGTTCTAAACATGGTTGATGTTAGCGTATTTTTAGCCATACATTTTCCTACATCACTCTGACTATTTTATTATTTGCACCGTTTGAAATGACTTATATACCGCAGTAGACGATATTTATTAAACACTAAATATCAATTATTTACTGTCCAAGATCGACAATAATCTTCAACGGGTAGTTCGACTAAAGGTTTATAGTTACCTTCAATAGTTCCCAAATATAAAAAACCAACCAATTGCTCATTAGCTAACAAACCTAGCCGCTCCATTACTACCCGATCAAAAGCATTCGCACCGGTTCGCCATACACCCGCAAAACCATGAGCATGCGCGGCCAACAAAATACCTTGAGCTGCGCAACCGGCAGAAATAACTTGCTCAATCTCCGGTACTTTAGGGTGCTCTTTAATACAGGCAACAACCGCTATAATTAAAGGAGCACGCAAAGCTTTATTAGCTATTTTTTCTAGTTCCTCACTGGTCAAAGCCACTTTACCACTTGCTAAATTTCTTAACTGCGCAGCATTGGCAAAAATATCCCCAAGGCTAGACCGAGCACTGCCCTCAATAGTCAAAAACCGCCAGGGCCTTAATCTGGCGTGGTCAGGTGCACGCATGGCAGCCTTTAACATATCATTAAGCACTTCGCCTCTAGGAGCCGGCTCAGACAATTTTGGTGCTGAATTCCTACTGTGTAATAGAGTAATTGCATCCATTATTTTTATCGTCCAACATTAATTAGTTAGTTAAATTTATATTACAAAAAAGAATGACTTAAAATTAGAAACGTCAAAAATAAGTCATAAAGCATTTTTACAACAGAGATACACCAAGTAAAAGCCCACTATGGCGAGACTTTACCATTGTTTAAGGCTCATCTCAGCCTATTCATTAATTTCAACTAAAGACCACAGCGTATTATTTATAATATTACGCTATTTTCGCTGGTATTATTTACGCACTAACCAACAGTATTTATCAATAACTCATAAGATAATAGAAGATAAACGCACAGTAAGCTTTGCCATCGATAAAACATTGCTACACTGATAGATA
Source organism: uncultured Spongiibacteraceae bacterium (assembly GCA_937969395.1). Classification (GTDB taxonomy): domain Bacteria; phylum Pseudomonadota; class Gammaproteobacteria; order Pseudomonadales; family Dasaniaceae; genus Oceanicoccus. The sequence goes on from CALBVI010000174.1 coordinate 10,964, forward strand.
GCACTCTAATGGATTATAATTTTTTCTAAGCGATCAGCGTATTATTATGAAAAAAAAGATTGTCCGCCCTGGACGTACCATCACGGAAAATACTAAAACCTTAGTACCTGTATCAGGCCTAAAGATTGGCATGTATGTCTGCGAGCTTGACCGCCCCTGGCTAGAAACTCCTTTTATCTTACAGGGCTTTAAAATCACTAGCTTAGACGAAATAGAGACCATCTCTGAGCATTGTGAATTTGTCTATATAGAAGGCACAGTACATGAATGGCTAGCGGCACAAGAAAGAAATACAACATCATCAACAAGCACTCGACAAATCTACCAAAACACCAGTAGCAACAAGGAGGAATACGGCAGAGCCAGTACTGCTCACGAGTCTGCCAGAAAGCTGACTCGATCCTTTATGGATGATGTTCGCCTCGGCAACAGCATTAATATCACCGAGGTAAAGAAAACCGTTTCAGAGTGTGTCTCTAGTATTTTACGCAATCCAGACGCTATGATGTGGATCGCCAAAATCCGCAAAAAAGATGATTACACCGCAGAGCACTCATTAAATGTAGGTTTACTTGCTATTACTTTTGGTCGCCACCTTGGTGCCAGCGAAGAAGAGCTCAACAAGCTAGGGCTAGCAGGTATGCTGCATGATGTTGGTAAAATGCGTATACCCGATGCTGTATTGAACAAAGAGGGAAAACTTACACCCGAAGAGTTCAACATAATGAAGCAGCATGCAAGATATGGACGCGATGTATTAATGGCCGATAAAAACCTTGACCACTTTGTGGTAGATGTTGCCTATGCTCATCATGAAGCTCTGGATGGTTCAGGTTACCCCCGCAATATTAAAGCCTCAGGTATTAGCGATTTTACTCGCATGATTACTATCTGTGATGTCTATGATGCGATTACTAGCTATAGAGTTTATAAAGATGGTCAATCGTCACTGGTAGCATTAAAAATCTTATACCAAAATAAAGGCACGAAATTTGACGACAGATTAGTCACTGAATTCATTAGCTGCATTGGGCTATATCCACCTGGCAGCGTAGTAGAACTTAATAGCGGGCAAGTAGGCATCGTAATTAGCACCAATTACCGCAACCGGCATCTGCCTAAAATATTAGTGGTAAGGGATGAAAACAAAATGCCTCAAGCTGAAAAAGTGATTAATCTTGAACGTTTTGCAAAATCGGAAGACAAGCAACATTTAATTAAAACAGTCTTACCCAATGGGGTTCACGGTATTCGAATTGAGCAATTCATTAAGAAGGGATTAACTATTGAGTAAAAGCATTAATAGAAAATTATCGTTTTAGTGAGGGAAACTACTCGCATTTTTAGCGATCCATTCTGCTGCAGCTTGATTAGTATCCAGTAACCGCCCCTCACGGGTTAACACGTTGTTCTTATATTCTTCAATCTGACAAACCTGCTGCACCATACGAGACTTAAACGCCTCCTTTTCATCACTAAACTGCACACCTAACACGAAATGCTTATTGCGCTCATGGCACCATACCACTTCACCAACACCCTCGTAAGGCGGCGACACTGAAGCAATATTGATATTTATTTTGCTGCCAACCGTCACCGAAAAATCCAGCTCACAGGACATGCCGCCCTGACTCACTGTTGTCATACAACTCAGTTCGCGGTCTTGAGAAACTACTGAAAGCACCCGAATATCTATTGGAATAGATGCTGGGTGCCTGACATAACGTCTTCTCATCAGGGGCCCTTAATTATCAAAATAAAATAATAAAGATACGTTAATAATTGTAGACAGTATTTCGAATTTTACTCTTCAAGAAACTGTGAATATGGCGATTTTTCTGTGAGGTTAATGGTTTGCTTATAGCCGGGAACCGCTATTTCATCAGCAGACATTGTAAGATCATTACCATCCATAACGTTATGATCAAATTTGTAAATAGGTAGCGTCTCACCCTTTAAAGCAGCTTGATCATAGGCATTGGCCTTCTCAGCAACTTGTTCATTACGTTTTTGATGCGACGCCATGACCTTAGCACCGTGCTTTTTCGCTAACATCTTATTGACAATATGAGGCGCTAACACCATAGCTGAGGCGTTATTGCCACCGAAGCCTTTAGAGTTAAGAATCGCCGAATCCATACCCTCTTTACCCACTTCACGATGATCCATATTCAGTGACAAGTTGC
>CALBVI010000175.1 GCA_937969395.1 uncultured Spongiibacteraceae bacterium
ATGGATGTCGAGTGCCTTATGACTATTAGTGATTAGTATTTGCTTAGAGCCGTTTTTATTTTGTCACGTCCGGTGATGTAATCGGCAAGTGCAACTGCCAACTTTAGTTGATTTTATGAAGCAATTTTTACCTAATTTAAATCTTATGACCACTGATCGGCAGGTACATGTTTTAATTGTTACCCTGATCCCAAGTATTTACCTGATCCCAAGTATTTAATAGGTGCGTAGTCGATTGATGTTAACAAAGGATGAAATCTCTGAGCTGGTAAAGCGGATACAAGATTCCGGAGCTCTCGGTCGCTCATCAATCTACCCAAGACTACTAAATTATCTGGTAGAAAAAGCTGTTTTGGGCCATAGCTGTAGTGAGGTAGATTTAGCGGAGCATGTGTTTTTTAAGAAAGACTCCTTTGATCAAAAAACAGACTCCTCCGTTCGGGTTTACGTCTACAACCTGCGAAAAAAACTTCAGCTTTATTACCAAGACGCAGGTAAGGGGAGCGCAAACAGGATAAATATTCCCAAGGGCGAGTATCGCGTCGAAATTCTAGACGCAGAAAATTATGCCAAGGCATTGGAAGGAAAATTATCATCAGCCAATAACCAAAATGGTTTGCTGATCCAAAAAGAACCTAGTCGCGGCATAAACAGTCTCTGGGTTGGATCAGCTTTTCTATTTGCCGTGATTGCCATTGCTGCTGTCTTCTACAGTCTTTCCTCGCAGTCTAGTTCAATCGAATACAGTGACGAACAACTGGCGTTTTGGGGAGGTGTTTTATCGGATGATAAACCTGTTCGAATACTGCTCGACAACACCACAGGGCGATTTGGTGTACAGAGTTTCTCAGTTTCATCGGTTGCCAATGAGCAGGGCTTTAAGCAATCACAGCGAGAAACCCCAGCGGAGGTTCCAGACCTACTTATACGTCTGGTTACCATGCTAGAAGGTATTAATCGCCCAGTTGAAATCAGTTATTTATCTGAATTGTCTCTCGAGGAAATTACAGGTGAAAGCCACATCCTGTATACCGACCATGTTGATGGTATTGCTAAGCTAGCGGACATTTTTGATGGCGTGGAACAATTGGAACCGACCGATTTTGTGCAACATTTACTGGCCAAGCAGGCAGAGATGTTACGTTCGAGTGATCAGTCATCCGGTGATCCAAGAGCGACAGACTACGGGCTGATCTTCAGTGAGCGTATTTATCTTCCCAGTGGCGATCAATTTGAATTCATTGTATTGACGGGTAACGGCTTTACCGGACAGAGCACCGTGATGCAAATTGCTCAGTCGGATTCAGTATTGACGGAAATGCAGCTAGCCGAAGGCGAAACAATATCAGGCGGTCTGTCTGCATTGTTTCAGGTAAAGGCTTCGGATGAGTTTCACCCACAAAGGATTTTGCTCTCTAGCGACGCACACTAGGGGTGGCTGTTCTTGAATAGAAAGGCTCCACTCTTTTTAGAGGACAGCAGCAAAACTCACTTCTCATACGCCTTTCAGGCATTCCTCTAGGTTAAAAATAGGTTAAAAACCGAGTTTTTAACTTACGTTAACAAGCCGCTTCTTGGATAGTCGCTCGGTGTTCTTAGTTAACACACTCAATAAAAACTATTTACTCAAAGTTTTAGCCCCTATGATTTTCATAGGTCTAAGGCGACAAGCACAATTATGGGGATTTACTGTGAAAATTAGATTCGCGCTTTTTATATTAGCGTCTGTATTTATGAGTTCGGCCGATGCACACCACTCCTTTGCAGCCGCTTTTGCCGGTGATGAAATAATCACTGTTGAAGGCCGCGTAACTCGGTTTATTTTTAAGAACCCCCATATCGCCATTTATATGGATGTGGAAGGAGAAGACGGTACTACGACTGAGTGGTTGGTAGAGGGTGCTGCGGCAACCGGTTACCGATTGGCAGGCTGGGATAACACCACCGTCAAAAAGGGCTGGCGTGTGATCGTTACTGGTCAGGCGGGTCGGTTTAATCGGCCTATTATCGCTCTTCAGGAAGGTCTAACGAGATTAGATACCAAGACTGGTGCCAAGATTGAATTCATCGGTGCTGAACGAAAGGAAATATTACCTCCTGAGGCAGATAGTCCAGATCGTAAGCTGCCTCAAGTATTAGAGAACGGGTTGCCGAATCTGACTGGCATCTGGGTACACGCAGGTGATTTTGAAGGACCTAGTTTTCTCCTCAATGACGACCCAGTGTTTACTCCAGCAGGGCAGGCGTTACAGGACACCATCGATGCGGCGTATGACCCTCAGTATCTAAATTGCGAAGACGCAGGCCTCGTTCGACAAGTCGCTTTTACACCGCACCCCATGAGGCTCACCCAATACGAAGATCGTATTGTATTCGAGTATGAAGAATATGCCGGTAAGCGTACGGTTTACCTAGATGACAGAGAGTATGCGTCTTTTGATGCGTCGTCGCACACCCGAATGGGGCGCTACAAAGCCTACTACCGAGATGGGGCTCTGATTGTTGAATCGGATCTTCTTGAGTCGGCCTGGACCGGGATTTTTGGGCAGATATACAGTGATCAAGCCACCGTTGTAGAGACCTATACAAGAAATGATAACGACAAATGGGGTCCTGCCCTTCATCTGAGCGCAATCGTGACAGATCCTGTGTTTCTAGCTAAACCTTGGGAGCTGGCTTGGGATAAGTACTATTCAGTACGCGGTCTTACCGGCAATGAGCCAGAGAATGACAACATTCAAAGAAACTATGAAATGCTGCCGGTTGAGTGCCAGATTCCGTTGAAGACCGACAGGGGTCAGTAGGCTCGTTTGCACACTCTCATATTTAAGTAAATTAGGCGCTAACAATGAATACAAAAACCATTGTTAGCGCTATTTTTTGTTCTACGCATGAAAGGGATTAATAACATGCGTAAATAGGAATTTGAAATATGAGTCACCAGTCTCTTTGATTGAATAACGTGGGGAATGAAATGCAATTAAAAAAATACCTGGCCATTGCCGCCCTATTTATCTTGACGGCTTGCGCGTCAGAGACTGAAGAGGCCGTTGTCGAGCCGGTAACATCGACGGCAACAGCTCAGGCTACCGAAGATACCCGCCCGAACATTCTCTTTATTGTTGCTGATGATTTGGGGTTTACTGATATCGGTGCCTTCGGCAGTGAAATTTCAACACCCAATCTCGACGCCTTAGCGCTTCAGGGCTTGCGCTTGAACAGCCTGCACGCAGGCCCAGGCTGTCAACCTACCCGCGCCATGTTAATGACCAGCATGGGCTATACACAGGTAACGGAAAATCGTCCGCCACTGGACAATGGCGAACGCGATAACTTGTTAAGTCGCGACTGGGCCATCATCCCTGAGCTTATGCAAGAAGCAGGTTACGCCACCTATATGACGGGTAAATGGGATCTCGGTAAAGACGCTGGTTATACACCGGCCACTCGGGGCTTCGACAAATCTTTTGCACAAATCAACGCTGCGTCTAGCTTCTTTCGCGAGTATTTTTTTGACCCAGAAGATTTAGGATTTGAGGAAAACGGCGTTTCGGTAAACATTGAAGACTTAGACGAAGATTTTTATGTCACTGAACACTACACCAGCAAGATGTTGGAGTATTTACAGGCAAGCGAAGAAGGTAAACCTTGGTTCGCCTTCATGCCCTACACCGCTCCGCACTGGCCGTTGCAACTACCAGATGACTGGTTAGATAAATACGCAGGTCAATACGATATGGGTTACGACCAATTGCGCGAACAGCGGTTTATTGGCGCACAAAAAGCTGGCGTTTTGCCTGACAATAGCAGCCTAGAAAACTTCACCTCGGTGGCTGAACCTTGGGCTAATCTGAACAAAGAAGAGCAAAGAAAATATGCGCGCTCGCAGGAAATTTACGCGGGTATGATCGAGTATTTAGATATGAGCATTGGTCGTTTAATCGCTTATTTGGACGAGAGCGGGCAGCTGGAAAATACGATCATTGTCTTTTCCTCCGACCATGGCGCATCCGGTGGTGAGAATGGCGTAACGACAGATCCAAACGGACCGGGAGGTCCAAAAGAGCCTGATCATATCAATAACAGTCTAGAAAACTTTGGCAAAAGAGGTTCCTTTATCGACCACGGTGTCGGTTTTGGTGAAGCGGCGTCAGCCCCATTCAAATACTTGAAAAGTTCGATTAACGAAGGTGGTGTGCGCGCCGCCGCTTTTGTCCACTACCCCAAAGCAGTCGCTGCGGGTGGCGTTAGTCAGTCCTATATCTCCATGATGGATTTTCTGCCGACCTTTATGGAAATTGCTGGCACTGAGCATCCCGGCGCAGGTAGTTTTAGAGGTCGAGAAATTAACGATATTCGTGGCGAATCTATCTGGCCGTATTTAACCGGTCAAACTACCACCGCACACACAGAAGCTTATACCGTAGGTTGGTCCAATAATGAGGATGCTGGTGCGCTGGTACAGGGTGATTACAAAATTATAAACACCTTGGCACCGAGGCAGCGTGGGACCACCGACTGGCGACTTTATAACTTAGTAGCGGATCCGGGCGAGCATCAAAATATTGCGGAGGATCATCCGAAATTGCTTACTAAAATGGTTGCTGAGTGGGAGGCCAACTGGCAGTCCGCAGAGCTTCACACGCGCTCAGAATTGTAGGGGGTTTTAGGTATGCTAGCGATTACTAGGCGCAGTGCGTTTCTTTGCCTTGCATAATATTTAACAACGGAAGACGTTCAATAATTACACTTAGGAGAGGCCACTTTATGAAATTTCAATACTTACTTTTTATTTTTGCAGCGTTATTTTTACATTCCGCGCAAGCTCACC
>CALBVI010000176.1 GCA_937969395.1 uncultured Spongiibacteraceae bacterium
CGGGGGCGACACTCATTGTTCCACAAATAGTACCAGTTTAAAAATCCGGCTTATTGTAGGCATAGCTAAGCTGCTCTATTTTAACGATAAATTCGGTGTGCAAAGCGACTGCAGCCCCAGTATGCTATGGGAAGATGATACCTTGATGACAACCATCAAAAACATGCCATAGATCATTTATATTAACTAATTTTTGGAGCTAAGTACTTGTGAGCCTTGCTATTTTTGATCTCGACAATACATTATTAGGCGGTGACAGCGACCACGCTTGGGGAGAATTCCTAGCAGCCAAAGGTATCGTTGATGCCGACACTTACAAGGAGGCCAATGATTACTTCTACCAACAGTATCAACAAGGCGGCTTAGATATTTTTGAGTTTCTTGAATTTGCCCTTAAGCCCTTAGCAAACCACCCTAAAGAACAGCTGCAACAGTGGCATCAGCAATTTATGCAGGAAGTCATTGAACCTATCATGCTCCCTAAAGCCAAAACACTGCTTGATGAGCATCGCGCCAAAGGCGATTACTTATTAATTATTACGGCAACCAATTTATTCGTCACGGAGCCGATTGCCAAAAGCCTTGGTGTTGACCACATTATTGCCACGCTACCTGAACAGATAAACGGCGTTTATACCGGTAAAGTTGAGGGAACGCCTTGCTTTCAAGCAGGGAAAGTAGAGAGACTCAATGAATGGCTACAACAAACAGGACACTCACTAAAAGGCAGCTACTTTTACAGTGACTCGCACAATGATCTGCCGCTGCTAGAAATCGTCGACAACCCTGTTGTTGTTGATGCTGACGAAAAACTCACAGCAACAGCCAGCGCACGTGACTGGCCGATAATTAGCCTGAGGGATTAATCTCTTTATCTTCAAGCCTTTTAAGTTGCGGGTAGCACTCGCGTAAATACCGCTTTGAGGTAGTCTGTTTCAACGATAGCAGGATGCACGGGGTGGTCGAAAGTTTGGCCGCCCTGCTCTAAAATCTGTAAATCGCGATCTAAATGCCGAGCCGACGCCCGCAAGATATCAGTTAAGCGATCACGACCAAGGTGCATCGAGCAAGAGGCAGACACTAAGATGCCTCCCTTCGACAATAACCGCATGGCCAACTCATTCACGCGCCGGTAAGCCTGCTCACCCGCTTTAATATCTTTACGACGCGGAATAAACGCCGGCGGGTCCATAATCACCACATCAAAACGCTCACCTTCATTAACCAATACTTTTAGCACATCAAAAGCCGAACCATGGATAGTGGCTACCTTGTCACGTACACCGTTAAGCTCAGCATTTGCCTCAACAGCATCAAGCGCGAATTCTGAACTATCAATACAGCTTACCGACTCAGCGCCAAAAGCTGCTGCCTGTACACCCCAGCCACCAACATAGCTAAATACATCTAATACGCGCTTGCCTTTTACATAGTCAGCCAACCGACCTCGACTGGCGCGATGATCATAAAACCAACCGGTCTTCTGACCTTCAAATACCGGCACATTAAAATGCACACCATTTTCTTGCATAGGTACCCATTCAGGCACTTCGCCATAGGCAACTTCAACATATTCCGGCAAATCTTCTGAGCTGCGAATACGAGAGTCATTCTTAACCAAAATACCCGCCGGTTTAAACACCTTCACCAAGGCATCGACAATATCCTGCTTAACTAACTCCATACCAGCAGTAGCAATTTGCACCACAAACACATCACCAAAACGATCGACCACTAAGCCAGGCAAAAAATCGCTATCACCATAAACTAAGCGGTAATAAGGTTGATCCGTTACCGCTTCTCGCAAACTCAGCGCGATATTCAATCGATGTACTAACAGCGAAGTATCCAATGGATACTTCGCATCACGACTAAAAATACGTGCACAAATTAAACTTTGAGGGTTGATATACGCCAACCCCAAAAATTTGCCATGCTCAGTCTTAACAGCAACTTGCTGACCCGCAGTAAAACTTTTTAACGGCGTGGCCGCAACATTGACTTCATTGCTGTAAATCCATAGATGGCCACCGCGTAAACGGCGATCTGCTTTTGGATTTAGGGTTAGCGTTGCAAAGGTATTATCAGACATGAAAGATTACTTTATAAAAAGCTTTAACTTTAAAAGGGCTAAAACAGAGTTAACAGAAGGAAGTGCGCGATATTATATACTGCTTACAGAAGTAAGTAATGGCATTACTCGGCGTGCAGCCATATCAAACATGGCATTGAAACTATAACCCTACCAATGCTATTCAAAGAGCATATCAAAACACCAAAGACTCACAGAAAGTATTAGATCAAAAGGGATTGGGTATAAAAAAGCCGCTATTAGTAGCGGCTTTGTTGGCAGTTGCTTCAGCTTAAACCATTACTCTTCTTCGCATTCGCCACTATATTCTTCCGCAGACATCAATGCGTCCAATTCTGCAACATCACTAGGCTGTAATTTAAAAAACCAACCATCGTGATAAGGATCACTATTGACTGTTTCTGGCGCGTCTTCCAGCAAGTCGTTAATCGCGATGACCTCACCAGACACGGGGGCATAAATATCCGAAGCCGCTTTAACTGATTCAACAACACCCGCATCGTCACTAGCAGCTAGAGTCGTCCCTACTTCCGGGGCCTCTACATAAACAACATCACCCAGCGCTTCTTGTGCGTGATCTGTAATCCCAATCGTTACCGTACCGTCCTCTTCCAAGCGTGCCCATTCATGGCTGCTGGCATATTTTAATTCACTAGGGGTATTGCTCATGGGGAGCCCTTAATCTATTAATTGTTTCGCCGCATTTTACCTGCCAGCAGTACAATTACAAGCATCGACAAACAACAAATCACTATATTAATGTTCGTTAGAAGCCCATTGCCTGACGGATAATTTTATTTTTCAAAGGTTTTGTTTTATTAACCCAACGCATACCGCTGTTACGCAGCCAGCGCACAGGCAATAACGGCTCTGCAAACAAACGTTTAAAGCCCTCCATCGTTACCATCATCATTAAATTATCGCCTTTTCGACGACGCTGATAACGCGAGAGCACTGAAGAGTGACCAACACTTAATTGCCGCTGCTCAGCTCGCAATAATTCTTCGGCTAATACCTGAACATCTTGTAAGCCAATATTAATCCCCTGTCCCGCCAAAGGGTGGATGGTATGCGCAGCATCGCCCACTAAAGCAATACCCGGCTTAATATAATCAACCGCATGGCGCTGCCTTAAGGGAAAACTAAACCGACGACTCACTGACTTTATCTCACCTAAGCGAGATTCAAATGCCCTTGCCAAAGAAGCCGCAAATACATCGTCATCCTGCGCCATTAACTCTTTAGCTTCTTCAGGCAAAGTCGACCATACAATCGAACATAAATTTTCACTATCACCCGAAGTACGCAAGGGCAAAAACGCCAATGGACCTGCCGGTAAAAACCGCTGCCACGCTGTTTGTTGATGACTCACTTCAGTTTCAACAGTCGCTACAATCGCATGATGATCATAGTCCCACTCTCGCGTTTTAAATCCGGCCTGCTCGCGAATAATTGAACGCGCGCCATCCGCAGCCACAATAAGCGGCGCGGATAAGCAGCGGCCATCTTCTAACAAGACATTTTTTTTATCGCCATCATCTATTATCTTGTCTAGAGATGATGGTGCAATAATTTGAACGTTCGACAAACTATTTATGCGCTGCATTAACGCAGTTACGATAATACGATTTTCAACGATATGGCCAAGACGCGGTTCATTCACTTCCCTAGCTGAAAAATCAATAGACGCTGTTCCATCGGCATCCCAAACATGCATAAATTGATAAGGACTAATTCGACGTTCAGCTATTGCTTGCCAAACATTCAGTTCTGTTAAAAAATTTTCGGAAGCCGCTGTTAACGCACTAACACGGGGATCAAATCCCGTAACATTGTCACTTTGTTCTGGCCAATCTAATGACGGCTGTTGCGATTCAACAATAGCAACTTTTAAAGAGCTGTCGCCTAACGCACATGCTAATGCCGAACCAGCAATACCAGCACCAACAATGATGACATCAAATGCCAAAGTGAATTTTGAGTGCCTGTTTGATGAATTAGAGGACGCTAAATTTTCTTGCATTAAAGCCCCCTCGCTTGATGCGAATTAATGACACCCGCAGCGCCATCATTAAAACCTGCGGTATGCTTAATAAACGCTTGTTTAGCTGCTGGGGAAATATCTAACAATAACAATCCCATTCTACGAAACAAACTTACCGCCCATTGCTTGCGACCAAACAACTTCGGTAACTGATCAGAAAATAAAATGGTTTTTTGTTGATCCTGCTGTTGTTGCGCAACATAGCTTTGTAGCAATGATAAATTTCCTAGTGGCATATTATTTTCCGCTGCGCGCAATAGCAGCTCACTTAAACAAGCACAATCACGTAACGCTAAATTGAAACCCTGCCCAGCAACTGGATGAAGAGAGTGAGCGGCATTACCCATCACCACGATGCCGGAGCGAGCCTGTTCTTTCGCTTCAACCAACTGCAAAGGAAAACTAAATCGCTCTCCGACACGAATAAACTCACCTTGCCGATCACCGAAACGCCGCTGTAGCTGCTGCAAAAACTCTGCGTCACTACACTGCAAATAATGATCTGCTTCAGTTTTATCTAAAGTCCAAACCAAGGCAGCACGTGCGTCGTTGGTATCACTATCCGCTAATGGCAGCAACGCCATAGGACCTTCATCGGTAAATCGCTCATAAGCGATACCTTGGTGCGACTTGGTAAAACTTACATTAGCGATCAACGCAACTTGGTAATATTTATTAACACTGGTATCAATACCTAACGCTTTTCTTAAATTAGAATTTGCACCATCGGCCACAACTGCCAACTGCGCTTTCACCGTTTGACGCAAACCATTTTCTTCAACATCTACAACAACCCCTTGCTGAGTAGACCTAATAGCCGCAACATTAGCAGGCGCACAAAACTGTACATTTTGTTTTTCTTTCAGCGCAGCAATAAGAACAGAACCCAGCCAAGCATTTTCAATCACATAACCTAAGGCTGGCCATTGCGTATCTTCCGCAGTCATCATCGACGAGCCGAATCGGCCCCGTTCAGAAACATGAATTGATTGAATAGAATTTACATGCCGTGCAATAGACTCCCACAACCCCGCATCCATAGTTTCGAAAATTTTCCGACTACCAAATGACAGCGCCGTTGATCGAGCATCAAAACTTGAACTATAAATTTCTGCTGATGAATTGGATTTGTTTTTTGCTGAATCTAAGACAGGGAAACTTTCAACAATAAGAATTTTCAACGAGCTATTTGAACCACTTAACTGCATTGCCAAACTGGCACCAACCATACCACCGCCAGCAATGACAATATCATAATTATTTTCCAAGCTACTGTTTTCCAAGCTACCAGCGGAATTCACTAAGAATTACTCTTGGCCATTAGCGCTTCAATTTCTTTCACTGTTTTTGGGACCTCATCAGAAAGAACGTCGTGACCCTCTTTAGTGACCAATACATCATCTTCAATACGTATACCAATACCGCGCCATTTCTTGGCAACTTTTTTATTATCCGGCGCAACATAAATACCAGGCTCAACGGTTAGTACCATCCCCTCTTCCAACACTCGCCACTCATCACCGACTTTATAATCACCGACATCATGCACATCCATACCTAACCAATGACCTGCACGATGCATATAAAAATCTTTATAGGCACCGGCTTCAATAAGTTTTTTTACCGTGCCTTTTAGCAAACCTAATTCCACTAAACCTTTGGTAATCACTTTAACAGTTACATCATGTGCTTGGTTCCAATGACTGCCAGGCTTAATGATTTTAATCGCAGCCAATTGCGCTTTTAACACCAATTCATAAAGTGCTTTTTGTTCTTTCGAGAATTTACCATTGGCGGGAAATGTTCGGGTGATGTCCGCCGCATAGCATTGCAACTCACAACCCGCATCAATTAAAACCAAGTCGCCATCTTTTACTGTTTCGCAGTTTTCAATGTAATGCAAAATACAGCCATTATTACCCGCACCAACAATTGTCGAATAAGCCGCATCGCGGGCACCATTACTGGCAAACTCATGACGGATTTCAGCTTCTAATTCATATTCATTGACGCCAGGTTTACAAAACTGCATCGCTCGCACATGAGCAGCCGCGGAGATTTTAGCGGCTTTTCGCATCACCCGAATTTCAGCAGCACTCTTATAAAGACGCAAATCATGTAGCAAATGATTGAGATCTAAAAATTCACCCGGCGGATGCGCGCCAGAGCGTACTTTGGAACGAATCACGTTAACCCAAGACATTACCTTGCGATCAAATTCTGCGTGCCCTCCCATCGCATAGTAAACGCGCTCACGACCTTCAATCAGCCCCGGTAAAATATCGTCGATATCTGAAATAGGAAAAGCATCATCGGCAGCAAAATCAGCACAGGCACCTTCTGGCCCTGCACGATAACCATTCCACAACTCCATCGCCGGATCACGGTCACGGCAAAATAAAACATACTGCCCATGTTTACGGCCAGGCAATAACACCAACACCGCTTCAGGCTCGGAAAATCCGGTTAAATAAAAGAAATCACTATCTTGCCGAAATGGATAATCACAATCACGGTTGCGCGTTAACTCACGAGCAGAAGGCACAATCGCAATGCTATCGGGCTCCAATTGCGCCATTAGGTTTTTACGACGGCGGGCAAATTCTTGTTTACTTATATTCATCAGCACATTCTAACTAGTTAGTTAAGAGCAAAATATCAGCTTAGATTTTATTTATATCAATGCAGTTTTTTACCGCTGCCAAACAATGAAGCTGGCGAGGAAACAGCAGTATCAGCCTCCTGCCCTTCCGCATCACCCGATTCTGATTCTTTTGTAACGTCGGATTCATGATTACATTCAAGAAAAATGGTAATGGCTGCTAACCGCAGATATTCGGCTATTTCGAAAAAATTTTGCTCACGTTGCTGCTCATCGTTATCTTCGTCCGCCAACACTACCTGACTAATAGCACCCATATCACTTAGCGCTTCAGATACATCTTTCGAATATTGCCGCTGACCCTTTTGCTGCTGAACCTCTTTCCCAGCCATGGCAAAACCGGTAAGGAAGCCCTTACACCAAGTACCTAAACTATCGGTCCGCTGCGTAATTTCCACCACATCATCTGGCAACAACAGCTGCAACCCCATTGCACCCTCAGTAAGCTGACTACAGGCCACTTGATAGATTTGGGCTAACAATTGGTTTTCATCACTATTAGGCGGTTCAACACTATCAATATAGGCTGCTGCTTGTGGCAACCACTGCTCTAACGTCGGGGCATTACCCACGGCCAACTGGCCTATTAAATAACCTTGTAACTGCGATGGTGACTGCATCACCCCCAGCCGCCAAAACAAATCAGCAACTTCATCAAAATCCGGCATGCTAGCTAGCTCAGATTTTTCATTGGATGGATCAGGTTCAAACATGGTGATATCGCCATTTTAACGGATAAAAAATACAGAATAGCAGCGCATCTTAGCGCCTAGTTACTCTAAAATCGACCATCGACTTCAGCATCATTTGTGAGAACCTCCACTCAACTTTAGAGTTTTTTTACAAACACTGGCCATACCTTTGAAATTTAAGACAATTTAAGACAATCATTAGGTTGACCGACGACCAAGCCAGAACTATATTAAGGTCTGATTTAGCCGAAATCGACGAGCCATGAAAGACCAAGAAATAAAAGCGATAACACGAAAAATCGATGACCTCATTAAACTGTGCGAACAACTTGATGCAGAGAACCGAGTTCTTAAAGCTAACGCCAGCTCTTGGGCGCTTGAACGTGATCAGCTTGTTGATAAAACCGAACTGGCTCGCTCTAAGGTCGAGTCGATGATTATCCGCTTAAAAGCGATGGAGCAAGAATCGTGAGCAATGATACTGTAGTCGTCAAATTATTAGACAAAGACTATCAAGTTGCCTGCCCCGTTGGTCAGCAAGAAGCATTACGCGAGTCTGCCCAATATTTAGACAACCAAATGAAAACTATTCGCGGCAGTGGCAAAGTTATTGGCCTTGAACGCATTGCTGTAATGGCGGCACTCAATATTACCAATGAGCTACTACAAAACTCTGACCAAGTTGAGACACCAGCGCCGCCAGCCAATAGCGCACAGCTAAAAGGCCTAAACGATAAACTGGATGATGCCCTGCAGCGTTTCAGCCAAATGCAAATTGGTTAATCCTTAAACGCAAACTAGCTTTATTTCATAATAGTGAATTGTACAGACTAGTTTCACACCTCAGCTGCGTTATACTTGTATTGCTCCCTTCGGTATTTGCCAGGCAGTCTAGTCCCCTGAGCCGATGCGTATTACCCCGGAGGTTCCTCGTTTTTTTGGCGTGCATGCCTGCGTTGCGGGAAGCCCGATAATTAACAGGGACCACCACCTTGAACCTTGGGTTCAAGGGCCCGCTGCCAGCGGTATCTCGGGGAGCACTTCTAACTTCAGCACAACATGTACAAACCCTCAGCTAACACAGCGGACATCACAGTGGCGGCGTCTCTCGACACAAACAATACCTCCAGTAACACCGCTAATAACCCGGCCAACGAAACGGCCATCGCCCTGCGTAAAACACAACTAAGACGGCAATTGCGTAATAAACGCCGCAGCTTAAATCCACGGCAACAATTACAAGCCGCCTACACTATTGACCGTATCATCGCTCAAAGCGGGTTAATCGCCTCCAGTCATAGCATTGCTTTATATATTGCCAATGATGGCGAAATTGACCCCGCACCTTTACTCGACCGGCTACTGAGTTTACGCATTCAATGCTTTTTGCCTGTTATAAGAAATAACGGCCAACTTGCTTTTGCGCGCTATCGACAAGGGGACCGCCTAACATTTAATCACTTTGGTATTGCTGAACCGGCGAAACGCAAACGCCTTCGTCCTGGCTGGTCGATAAGTACGGTTTTTATGCCATTAGTTGGATTTGATCGACAAGGAAGACGACTAGGTATGGGGGGAGGTTTTTATGATCGTAGTTTTAGCCATCGCAGGCATGGATCAGCAGGCAATCAATCGCCACGGCTTATAGGGTTGGCACATCAATGCCAAGAGGTTGATACGATGATTCAGGAAACTTGGGATATACCGCTAGCGTGGATAATTACTGATAAAGAGATCATTAAAGCGAATTAAAAATAAAATACTGGCACTTCAAACAAGCAAAAATTTTAAATCAATACGAATTGCAAAGCACCGGTAACAACCGTACCTACTGCAAAAATCATAACGCTTATAGTTAGCGGATCAACTCGGTTACCCATCTTACTTATCCTTGATTAATTTTCAATTTAGATGCCTCGCTAGACATTTTTCACTAACAACTCAAACCCATTACTGCGGTCACACATTCAATCTAGTCAACACTACTACCCACTGTAAAGCGCAATGACTAAAGCTGTGACCTGCCAACAGCAACCACCGTTAAGCAGGTCACAAGTAAGTACCTATGAGACCTGAAATAGGACAAAGGAAGTCATACAAAAAGGAGGCCACTTTTTAACCGTTCACTGAATTTTATAAAAACAGTTATATTTCAATAAGTTAAATAAGCGGCCTATTCAAAACTCAAACCATTACTGCAGAGGGCGCACCAAAACCATACCGCATGACAGCGCAGTGAACGATAAAGCATCACTACGACTCAGCATTACCGCTCAAAAATAACTGGTAAGCTGGATTGCTTGTTTCTTCACAGTAGGGATATTGCAGCTCATCAAAAAATGCCTTTAATGCCTTGCTGTCACTTTTATTGGCCTGCAAGCCAACCAACA